>JAOUEE010000018.1 GCA_029858875.1 Acidimicrobiia bacterium | reverse complement strand
GACCATTCCCACAGCCGCTCGGCATCGTCGTCGGTACAAACGGCCACCGGGTGAACCTCGTCACCGCACACGAACTGCCCCCGGATGGTCGTGAGATCCTCGGAGCACAGCGCCAGCAGCGGCAGCACGGCATCCTCGGTGCGGGCCGCGAACGGGTGGGTCAGCTTCATCAGCAGCGGCGCCATGCGGTTGGCCCCGTAGCCGAACCGGGTGGCGGTCAGTCCCGCCGGCGACCAGGCGACCGTCTCGAGTCCGTCGTCGCGGTACCGGCGATCGAGCTCATGGGTGAACAAGATGTTGGCCAGCTTCGAACGGCCGTACTGGCGGTGGGGCCGGTAGCCCTGCTCGGCGAGGATCTGGCCGACGTCCAGCCGGCCACCGGCGAACTCGTAGGCGTCCGACGCCACGTTGATGACCCGACCAACACCCTCGACCCCCAGCTGATCGAGCAGCGCTGTCGTGAGCTGGAACGGGGCCAGGTGGTTGAGGGCGATGGTCGCCTCGATGCCGTCGACACTCACACGACGACGAAGGCCGTACACCGCGCCGGCGTTGTTCACCAGCAACCTCACCGGCCGATCGAGCGCGACGATGCCGTCGATCAGCCCGGCGACCTCGGCGACCGAGCTCAGGTCGGCCTGAAGCAGGTGGTATCGGCCCGAACCTGGCCCGGCCACCAGCTCGGCGACCAGGTCGTCGCCGCGGTGCCGGTCACGGGCCACCAGGACCAGATCGTGGCCCTCGGCGGCCAGATGGCGCGCCACCTCCCGCCCGAATCCGCTGGTCGCCCCCGTGACCACGCTCGAGCCTTCGATCTGGTGCTCGCCCATCGGTTCGCCCTCCCCAACCCCTCTTCTCGTACGTTCGTACGAGTTAGTACAGATGTACTAGACTCGGTCCATGGATGCAACCCCGCCTCGACGCCCACAGGCTCGCGGCGAACACACCCGGGCCAAGATCCTCGACGCCACCCTCGACCTCGTGGCTCGTCACGGCCCACGTGCCGTCACCTATCGAGCGGTGGCCGACCACGCCGGCGTGGCGCGAGGCGTGATGACCTACCACTTCCCCACCCATCGAGAACTGCTGGCCGCGGCCTACCGTCGACACCTGGCCCAGCTGCGCGACGACGCCGCGGACCTGCCTCTCGACGCGGTGCTCGACGCAGACCGCGACACCAGGACCGGCCTGGTGTACGCGTTCATCAAGCACATGGCCGAGGTCGACCGGTTGCGCTACCTGGCCGAGTTCGAGCTGGCCCTGGAGCTGGCCCGCGACCCTGAACTGCGCCGCGACGTGGAGCCGGCGTCCGAACAGACACGCGCCCTGGCCGAGGAGCTGTTGACCCGAGCCGGATCACCCGACCCCGAAGCCGATGCCACCATCTGGAGCGCCACCATGGAGGGCCTGCTGCTCGGGTGGCTGGCCCGACCCGACGATGCCGCCCACCAGGCCCGCACGCGAGACGCCCTGGCCCGGATGGTGGACCTGTTCTTCGCGTGAGCGTCGAGCCGCGTCAGTCGGGACCGACCTCGAACACGTACTCCGACATCGGGTGCGACTCGACCGCGCCCAGGTCGAGGAATCGCTGCACCGCCTCGAACATGCGGGTCTGGTGATCGGCCAGCCGCTGCTCGTCGCCGACCGCATCGAAGAAGATCGCCGGGTCATCGAGCGCGCCGACGGGAAAACCCTCCTGCACGATGGCCGACCACTCGGGAGCATCGGCCGTCAGCGGCCGGACGATCTCGTTGCGCACGTAGTCGAAGGTGTCCTGGCGGTCGATGGCCGTGTCCCGGAACGGGCCGTGCCACTCGGCGATGAATTCGTCGTGGCCGAGGTCGGGCCGACGCCGGATGCAGGTGACCAGGTGAAATCCACCGGTGGCCGTGCCCGGTGCACCCAGGAGGTCGGCCGGCGTGCGCAGCGGTCGGGACTCGACCACGAGGTAGCCGGCCAACGATGCCGACGCCTCGGCCAGGATCACCTCGAGAGCATGGCGCCGGAACGACTCCTCGAGCCAGAACGTGACGACCGCGTCCTTGGGCGGATCCATCGAGCCGATGCGCAGCCCGGCGCCGGCGGCCACCGCGTCGTCGACCACCGAGGTGACGAGGTATCGGGCCCCGGCATCGACCAGACGGGGGCTCACCTCCGCCACCAGTTCCCGAGCGAACGCGCCAGGCTCCTCGTCGCCTCTCCACAACACGTACGCCAGCTTCTCCACCGTGGACACCTCCCGATCTGTTCGACCCTGACACGGTGCCGGCCACAGCAGCAAACGGTTGGAATATCCCGACTGCCCGATCCGGTTGTCCGGCCCATGAGCACCCCCCGAACCACCAGCGTGCGGATCGTGGCCGCCGACGATCGATTCCACACCGACTTCGGCTGGTTGGACAGCCGGCACTCGTTCAGCTTCGGCCACCACTTCGACCCCGACAACACCGGGCACGGCCTGCTCATCGTGAGCAACGACGACCGGGTCGCGCCGGGTGCCGGGTTCGGCACCCACGCCCACGGCGACATGGAGATCGTCACCTGGGTGCTGGAGGGACGGTTGGAGCACCGCGACTCCGAGGGCAACGAGGGCCTGCTGTATCCGGGCCTGGCCCAGCGCATGAGCGCGGGGCGGGGCATCCGCCACTCCGAGATGAACCACTCCGCCACCGAGCCGGTGCACTTCGTGCAGATGTGGGTTCCGCCCGACACGACCGGGCTGCCACCGGGCTACGAGCAGCGCGACCTGAACGACGACCTCACACCGGGTCTGCTGATTCCGGTGGCATCGGGGCGCGGCCACGACGGCGCCATCGCCATCCATCAACGCCATGCCGTGATGTGGGTGGCCCGTCTGGGACCGACCCAGCGGGTCGGGTTGCCGATCGCTCCATACGTGCATCTCTTCGTGGCCAAGGGGCGAATCACGTTCGACGAGCACGACCTCTCGGCCGGCGACGCAGCTCGAATCACCGACGCCGCGTCGATCGAGGTGACGGCTGTCGCCGACGCTGAGATCATCGTGTGGGAGTCCGCCCTGACCGCTGTCCGCTGACCACCGGAGACACGATGTCCACCACCCGCCACGCCGAATGGGACGCCCTGCGCCGGGCCCATCTCCGATCGGCCGACGAACGTCCGGCCAGCTCGGCCCGCGGCGTGCACCACATCGCCCTGCTCAGCCGCGATGTCGAGGCGACCATCGCCTTCTACCAGGGCCTGTTGGAGTTCCCGCTGACCGAGCTGTTCGAGAACCGCGACTACGAGGGGTCGACCCACTTCTTCTTCGACATCGGCCACGGCAACTCCCTGGCGTTCTTCGACTTCCCCGGCCTGGACCTGGGTCCGTACGCCGAGGTGCTGGGCGGGCTGCACCACATCGCCATCTCGGTGGCTCCCGACCGGTGGGAGCACCTCCGGACGAAGCTCGTCTCGGCCGGCGTCGAGGTGGCCAACATCTCGGGGTCGTCGCTGTACTTCACCGGACCCGACGGTGAGCGCTTGGAGCTGATCTCGGACCCCTTGGGCGAGATGTACGGCGACACCATCGGCTGAGGGCACCCGCCCTCCCGCCCGTCGAGGCATTTGCTGGACCCGAGTCCAACATTTCTCTAGACTCGGGTCCAACCACAGCGGTCGGGCACAGCGGTCGGGCACCGAGGTCGGGACATGGGCACACGGGAAGCGCAGAAGCGGGACCAGCGGGCCACCATCTTGACCGCGGCCCACGGCCTGTTCGCCCTGCGATCCTTCGACGAGGTCACGGTGGCCGAGGTGGCCGAGGCGGCCGGCGTGGCCCGAGCGACGGTGTTCAACCACTTCGGCTCCAAGCACGGACTGGTCGACGCCATCACCGAACAGGTGCTGGTCATCTACCAGGAGATGCTGACCGAGGCCGTTGCCGACGACGCGGCAACCACCGGCGAACGGCTGCGCCGGCTCGCCTCCGACATGGGCGCCGGCATCGAAGTCGACCGGGCCTTCTTCCGCAGCGTCTTCCGGGAGCTGTCCCGCTCCCAGTCCACCCGGTCCGAGGACGCCGGGCGGGAGCGGGCGACCCATGCGGCCCGAACCGGCCTCGAGCAACTCTTCCAACGGGGCATCGATCGAGGCGAGCTCGACGGCCGTCACACGGCCTTCACCCTCGCACTGGCGTTCACCAGCCTGGCCAACGGCGTGATCACCGAATGGCTCGCCATCGAGGATCCGGTGCCGTTGCACACCCGATTGACCGACGCCATCGAGGTCCTGCTGGGACCGGTGGAGAAGAGGTGACCGCCGTGGTCGATCCATTCGCCCTCGTTGCCGCTGATGACCCCTATCCCGCGCTCGGGCAGCTGCGATCCATCGCGCCGGTGCATTGGCTTCCCGACCGACAGGCCTGGGTGGTCACCGGCTATCCGGAGGCCCGGCGCGTCCTGGTCGATACCGACGCCTTCACCTCCGAAGCGATGGCCGACTTCGTGACCCGTCCCGGTCAGTACGACGAGGAGTCCGATGGCCCGACGGCCGTCTCCATCATCGGAACCGACGGCGAGGCCCATCAACGACTGCGTCGCATCGTCAACCGCGGTTTCACGCCGCGTCGGGTCGAACCCCGACGGGCACGCATCGTCGAGATGGCCCACGAGCTGGCACCCGGTGACGCCAGTCGTGTGGTCGACCTGCAGTCGACCTTCGCCGATGTGCTGCCGGCCATGGTGATCGCCGACCTGCTGGGCGTCGACCGTGACCGCCAGGCCGAGTTCCACCGCTGGTCCGAAGCCATGATGCTGGCGGTCTTCGGGTCGCCCACCGACGAGCAGGCGATAGAGGTCGAATCGTGTCTCCACGCCATGGGTAGCTGGCTCGACGACACGATCGCCACTCGCCACGACCTCGCGGGCGACGACCTCATCAGCGTGCTGCTGCGCGCCGAGGCGATGGAGGACGTCCTCGACCACAACGAGCTGCGCACGTTCGTGTTCACCCTCCTCGTCGCCGGGTCGATAACCACCGCGTTCCTCATCGGCAACGGGCTGCTCGTGGCCGCCCGCCATCCCGAGGTGTGGCATGGCGTCGCCTCGGGACACATCGCACCGGCGGATTTCGTCGAGGAGGTGCTGCGGTACGACGCCCCGGCTCAGATCATGTTGCGGACCTGTCGTCGCGACACCGACCTGGGCGGCCGGCAGGTTCGGGCGGGGGCCATCGTGGCCGTCGCCCTCGGAGCGGCCAACCGGGACGTACGGGCGTTCGCCGACCCGGACCGCTTCCGACCCGCCCCGCGTGATGCCCCACACCTGGCGTTCGGCTACGGACCGCACTTCTGCCTGGGCGCCGCCCTGGCCCGGCTGGAGGCCACGGTGGCCTTCGAGGTGCTGGCCCAGCGGGCGTCGGGAATCGAGTTGGCCGAGCCGGTCAGCCGCCTGCCCTCGGAGTTCTTCCGGGGTCCGAACCACCTGATGGCGCGGTTGACGCCCCCCTGATCAGCAGCTGCACCTGCGCCACGAAACCCACCGCCATCACGGCATCGGTGAGCTCGTCGTCGTCGGCGTCCACGACCACGATCATCTGCGCGTCGCCCCGGCCCGCCGCCTCGGCCATGGCCGCTCGGACGAGGCCTGAACGGTCCGGGCCGAGGACCCGATCGATCACGCACGAAGGCCCACCCGGGTCGTAGATCGGCGGCGAAACACTGGGCGATCCCACCACCAGCGAGTCGGCCTCGGCGATCGTCAGCGCACCATCGTCGCCCGGGCCGATCGGCCCGAAGGTGTGAAGGGGCGGTGCGGGAAGCGGGTGACGGGGAGCGGCGCCGACCGCCGGGGGAGACGCACCGTCCCGGTCGAGAGGTCGGCTCCAATAGACCGACGTCACCGCGAAGCCGTGGTCGGCGAGCAGGGACCGACTCTCGTCGTCCTCGGCGGCCACGCAGGTCGCCACCGCATCGGCCTCGACGGAGGCGAGCAACTCCAGCCCCGCGGCGCCCCGACCATCCACCCAGCACAGGTCGTCGGCCCAGTGGTGCGTGCCCTGTTCGATCACGTGTGCGAAGGCGCAGACCTCGCCGTCGTCGACGACCACCCGCGTGTCGTGGTCGGCGGACGACACCAACCAGCCCAGGTAGCCGGCATGGAGATCGTCGGCTTGGGCCGCCGGATTGAAGTACACGGGCGCCCATCGGGCCAGTCGCGACCGTTGGGCCCGGGTGAGAGCCACCACGGCGGGCAGGTCGTCGCCGGTGGCCGCCCGCACCGTCACCGCTCAGCGACCGACGGTGCGCCGAAAGGCCTGCACCATCGGGGTGAGGGCATCGAGGGCCTCCTCGCGTTCGACCGGCACGGGCACATGGGCGCGGAAGTCGGTGACACCAGCCGCCACCAGCGCGGGCACGGCCTCCATGGTGGCACCGAGGTCGACCACCCCGTCGTCGGTGCGGTGGATGGGCAGGGTGCCGGCCACCTGGAATCCGTCGAGGCTGCGCCCGGCCGCAGCCAGCTCGTCGGCGATGCGTCGGATGCCGACCGTGGGATCCTTGGCGTCGTCGCCCCATGGGATCCAGCCACTGCCGTGGCGCACGATGCGGCGCAGCACATTGGCGTTGATGCGGCCGCTGACCCACACCGGCACACCACCGCGCTGCACCGGTTTGGGCATCATGTGGATCCGCTCGAAGGACAGGTGCTCGGACTCGTGAGCCGCCGTGGTCTCGGTCCACAACGAGCGGCACACCTCGAGGCTGTGGTCGAGAAGCCCGCCCCGGCCCTCGTAGGCCAGGCCGGCCGCTTCGTACTCCTCGCGCTGCCATCCCACCCCGACGCCGAGGTCGACCCGACCGCCGGACAGGACATCGAGGGTGGCCAACGACTTGGCCAGCACCGCCGGCCGCCGCAGCGCGGCGATCAGGATGCCGGTCTGGAGGCGGATCGATCGCGTGCTGCCGGCGATGACCGACAGCAGGGTGAGGGGTTCCAGCCAGTGCCCGTCGGGCCCGGTGGGCTGCTTGCCACCTGCGGTTCCCCCGGACCTGGGGTCGGCGTAGGCCTCGAGGTTCTCACCGAACACCACGTGGTCGGCCACCACCAGCCGGTCGATGCCGGCCGCGTCGGCCGACCGGGCCTGGGCCAGCAGCGGCTCCCAGCCACCGGGGCCCGGATCGTCGGCGCTGAAGTTGCGCATCATCACCGAAAGGGCCGGTGTGGCGGCCTCGATCGTGGCCGGAGGCAGGTCGCTCATGGCCGCGGACCCTACCAGTGGGCGTTCGGTGGACCGCCGGAGGAACCGGGCGCGCCGGTCGGCACGCTCGCGATGGTCACACGGATGCGAACCCGCGGGCAACGAGCCCCATTCCGAGCGCTATGGCGTGATGGTGATCGGAATCGTCAGCACCCGCGGGTCGTCGGATCCACCGTCACCGGACAACTCGAGCGTGAACGAGCCGGCGGGCATGGACTCGATGGTGAACGAGAACCGGCCCCACGCCGACGACCAGTCGGTGGTCATGGTGAAGTATCGCGAACCCACCTGAGCCCCCGACGGGCCGCCGTTCCACGCCACCTCCTCGAACAGGTCACCCTGGTTGTCGCGCATCGTCAGCCCGATGTTGGCCTCGAAGGGCCGAGCGAATCCGGTCACGGTGATCGGTGGCGTCCACTGGGCCGACGACAGGTCACCGCCCTTGCTCGTGAGCCCATCGATGCTGCGGATGATGATGCCGGCCTCCTCGTACAGGGGGAACGGCAGATCGTCGGGCACCGGAGGCCGCGGGACGTAGTCGACCACCACCCGGGCCGGGTCGGCCAGGAATCCGGCCGCCGCGTCGTGGGGCCCGCTGAGGATCTCGATGTAGGGGTGGCCGTCGGCGTCGCGGACCACCACTGCCGGGCCGGCGTCGACGGCCGAGCCGAGCGCGACCTCGTCGATGACATCGGGCAGCTCGACCATGATGCTGAGAGCGTCGTCGCTCGATCGGACCACGATGCCCGCAGGCAGTTGCGCGGCAGCAGGGCCGCCGGCCGGGTCCACGGCGAAGGCCGACCCGAAGTGGATGATCGTGCGGAAGCACCCGTCGGCGGGAACGAACTGCACGCCGGCCACGTGGTCGGCATCGGACCGGGCCGGGGGCCGGGTCGAAACCTGGGGCAGCGTCGCGGTCGGCGGCTCCTGGCCGGCGACCAGGCAGGGCAGGGCAGGGAAGGGATCGGCCGCACTGGCCGGGCGGATCAGTTCCAGGAATCGGGCGTTGGCCCACACGATCATGTCTTCGGGCCAGGCCAACTCGTACCACACCGAATCATTGTCGAGTCGCACGGCCGAGCCGGTACCGGTGACGATGCCCCCGTTGGGCACGCCACCCTCCACGGCGTACTCGGGGCCGGGCCCCATCCGCACGTTGAGCTGATCGTCGGGGGCCACGTCGACCACGCGGTACTCACCGGGCGTCACGGCGAGGAGCTGGGGCGAAGCCGGGCCCACCGGGGTGTCGGGTTGCCGCTCGATGGCGGTGCGGGTCAGGCGGGCCGACGTCATCCCCCGGGGCACATCGGCGACGGGAGCCACCGTGCCCTCGGTCAGGTCGATCCGGACCGCCTGAGCGGTGTCGCCGGTGGCGGTGAGGGCCAGAGCCAGCGGTTCCACGATGTCGAGCGTGGCCGTCACGCCGAGCGGACCGCCGAGCTCGAGGCCATCCTCGAGGTCGAGGGTGAACGAGGACTCGCGCTCGAGGGTGGTGTTGGCCAGCCACATCGCCTCGCCCTCGTGGGTCAGGTCGACCGCCCGCACCAGATCCTCGTCGGCGGCCTGGCCGCCACCGTCGGCCGTACACGTCTCGGCCAGCGGCGGGTGCGAGCCGCCGGCGAGATCGACCCGCACGATGCGGGCGCAGGAGCCATCGGTCCCGGCCAGGGCGACCAGAGTGGCCCCGTCGGGAGAGGTGCCGTTGGCCCCGCCCGTGGTGATGGCGAAGCCCTCGCCGCCGACCTGGATCACCAGCTCCGGCTGAACCGGTTCGGCCGCGTACAGTTGCCGCTTGTACAGGGCCTGCACGGGCGATTCGGGTGCGGCCACGTCGGTGTAGACCACCGTGGTCGCCGCGTTGGAGGCATCGACGGTGACATCGATCAGGTCGAGGTCTCCACCCGGAAGCTCGTCGACCACCCTGACCGGTTCGGGCGCGGACGCCGGCCAGTGCCACAAGGCGTCGTCGGTCTCGAACACGAGTCCCCCGCCCAGGTCGTCGACCGCGTCGGTCACCGGTTCGACTCCGACCGGAAGCTCCTGACCGTCGACCAGCACGCGGTCGCGGCCGTCGGTCAGGATGATCGAGGGCAGGCCGCTCGAAGGTACGGGGATCGAGGTGCTCGGGAGGCCCGACCCGGGGGGCTGGGAATCCGTCGGCACCGGCGTGGTGGCCGGCTCGGTGCCCACGTTGGCGCCGTCATCGTCATCCTGGAGCCACCATGTGAGGCCGACGATCGCGACCACGACGACGGTCAGCGCACCGGTTGCCCGGGCCCCGCGGGCGACCAGCGAGTTGCGACGGTGGACACCCGCCAGGCCGGCCTCGACATCGACGGCCTCGGCTGCGGCGCGGCGCTCGCCGAAAGCGTGCTTCAGGGGGTCGTGGTCGTTCATGCGATGCTCCCGTCCAGACGGAGGACCTCGGCGAGGTGGGTTCGGGCCCGGTGCAGATGCACCTTGGCGGTGGCCGGAGCGCACTCCAGGATCTCGGCGATCTCGGCCACCGGCCGGTCCTCGAGGTAGTAAAGGGCGATGGCCGCCCGCTGCTGCCGCGGCAGTTGGGCGACGGCGGCCCAGATGGGCTCGGCGATGGGTGAGGCGGCGGCCATCGGGGGCCGGGCTCGCCTGCGGAGGCGGAGCTTGGCCTTGACCTCGGTGGCCCGCCGGCGGGCGGTCGACGTGGCCAGGTTGATGGTGACCCGGCGCACCCAGGCGCCGGGATTGTCATAGGACGAGATCTTGGCCCAGTTGCGGTGGGCCTTCACCATGGCCTCCTGGGCCACATCTTCGGCGATGGCCGTACCGGCACCGACGCTGGCGGCCAGGGCCACCATGGCCGGGAACTCCTTGCGATAGAAGGAATCGAACTCGGCGGCCACGGGAACCGTGGTCTCCATCACCTGGCCATCACCGCTCATGATTGCGGATGCTCCCACGGGTGTTCCGACGATTGCCTGCACACCCCCTCACACGCAGCAGCACCTTCCGAGGTTTACTCCCACCCCCTGCCCTTCTTCGGATTTTCAGTGATGGTGGCTGCCCCGCGCGCGTGAACCCAGCAATTTCGGGTGGGGGGTGGTGGGGTACGGTCTCGCTCATGCCGGACCTCGTCGGACAGAAGATCGCCATCACCGGGCTGACCGGCCAGGTGGCCAAACCCGTGGCCACAGCGCTGGCCGAGCGCAACGACGTCTTCGGGCTGGCCCGATTCTCCAACCCGGCAGTCAGGGCCGAGCTCGAGGCGGCCGGGGTCCGGTGTGTCACCGCCGACCTCGGTGGCGGCGACTTCGGTGAACTGCCCGCCGACATCGACTACCTCATCCACATGGCCGTGGCCAAGACCATGGACTGGGACGCGGACATGGCGGCCAACGTCGAGGGCACCGGGCTGTTGCTGCACCACTGCCGGCAGGCCAAGGGCGTGCTCCACGTGTCGTCCACCGCGGTCTACCACCCCGACGGCCACCACCGCTTCGCCGAGACCGACCCGTTGGGCGACAACCACCGGGTGCCGGCCATGAGCTGGATGCCGACCTACAGCATCCTGAAGATCGCAGCCGAAGGCGCCGCTCGCACCGCCGCCCGCCTGTTCGACATCCCCACCACCATCGCCCGGCTCAACGTCCCCTACGGCCACAGCGGCGGATGGCCGCTGTTCCAGCTGGCCCAGGTGTTGGCCGACGACCCCATCGCCGTCCACACCGACAGCCCCACCCTCTACAACCCCATCCACGACGACGACATCCTGCGCATGATCCCGGGACTGCTCGACGTGGCCTCCACGCCGGCAACAGT
This sequence comes from Acidimicrobiia bacterium, assembly GCA_029858875.1. Taxonomy (GTDB): domain Bacteria; phylum Actinomycetota; class Acidimicrobiia; order Acidimicrobiales; family SHLQ01; genus JAOUEE01. The sequence continues at coordinate 10,587 of JAOUEE010000018.1, read as the reverse complement.
CGTCAACTGGGCCGGCGTCGAGGAAGCCGGCATCGAGGACTGGTGCGGCTACTTCGGTCAGCTCACGGGTCACGACGTGTCGTTCCTCCCGACCGACGATGTGCTCGAGAGCGTCGCCGTCGACACCACCCGCATGGTGGAACTGGTCGGCCCCACCCAGGTGAGCTGGCACGACGGCATGCGGCGGCTGGTCGAGCACTTCCACCCCGACCTCGCGCTCCGATCGTGAGCGACCCGATCCCGGTCGTCCTCGACACCGACATCGGCTTCGACGTCGACGATGTGTGGGCCCTGGCCCTGCTGCTGCGCTGTCCGGAGCTGGATGTGCGCCTGATCCTCACCGAGAACGGCGACACCACGTTCGCCGCGGCCATGGTGGCCCAACTCCTCCACCTCGCCGGGAGGGGCGACATCCCCATCGGTATCGGCATTCCCCTGAACGCCACGCCTCCGCACCACGCCGACTGGGTGCAGCCCGGCGCCCTGCAGAGTCATCCCGGCGCGGTCCACCACGACGGTGTCGGCGCCCTCATCGACACCATCCGCCAGAGCCCCGACCCGGTGACACTGCTCGCCATCGGGCCGCTGGTGAACGTGGCCGCCGCCCTCCAGCGGGCGCCGGACATCACCACCAACAGCCGACTGGTGGGCATGCACGGCAGCCTGCGCCGGGGCTACCTGGGCGGCGACACCCCGAACCACGAGTACAACGTGGCCACCTATCCCTCGGCCGCCCAGGCCGTGTTCGCCGCCGACTGGGACATCACCATCACACCGCTCGACACGTGCGGGACCGTCGTGCTGGACGGGCAACGGTTCAGCCGCCTGCGGGCCAGCACCGACCCGATGGTGCGGGCCGTGATCGAGAACCACGATCTGTGGTGCCGCACCGTCGATTGGTTTCCCCACCTGGGCATCGACCCGCAGACCTCCAGTTCCGTGCTGTACGACACGGTGGCCGTCGCCCTCGCCATCACCGAGGCGCATCTCCAGATGGAGGAGGTCGCCATCACCGTGGACGACCACGGGGCCACGCTGATCGATCCGGCCGGGCCCGTCGTGCGGTGCGCCACCGAATGGACCGACCGAGAGGGCTTCTACGACATGGTCATCGACCGCCTCGACCCGCGGCCCCGGTCGTGAGGGCCTGGCAGGTCCGGGCGACCGGCGAGCCCGAAGCGGTGCTGCACCTGGTCGACACCGACATCCCCGAGCCCGGACCGGGCTTCGTGCGCATCGACGTGGCTGCTGCGGCCATCGGCCTCCCCGATGTGTTGATGTGCCGGGGCACCTACCCCCTGACGCCCGATGGCCGGTTCACCCCCGGTCAGGAGGTGTGCGGCACGGTCGCGGCGCTGGGTGCCGGCGTCGATCCTTCTCTTTTCGGCCGGCGGGTGATGGCCGTCACCGCCTTCTACCTGGGTCTCGGCGGCTTCGCCGAGCATGCCCTCGCCGCCGCCGACACCTGCTTCGACGTGCCCGATTCCATGACCGACGACGATGCCGCCGGCTTCACGATCCCTTTCCACACCGGCTGGATCGGCCTCCACCGACGCGCCCGCCTCCAGCCCGGCGAGACCCTGCTGGTGCTGGGCGCAGCCGGCGGGAGCGGCGCCGCTGCCGTCACCCTGGGCCAGGCGATGGGCGCTCAGGTCCTCGCCGTGGCCGGCGGCCCCGACAAGCTGGCCTTCTGCGCCGGACTCGGTGCCGATGTGCTCATCGACCATCGTGACGCCGACATCGCCGAGGCGGCCCGGCAGGCCACCGACGGCCATGGCGTGGACGTGGTCTACGACCCGGTCGGCGGCGAAGCCGCCGCGGCGTCGATGAAGGCTCTGGCCAACGAGGGACGCCACCTCTTGGTGGGGTTCGCCAGCGGCTCGTGGGCCTCCGCCCCGTCGCATCAGGTGGCGGTGTCCAACTACTCGCTCGTGGGGGTGTACGCCGGCGCCTACGACCGCGCCCGGACCGAGCGGTTCCACGCCGACATCCTGGGCCACCACGATGCGGGCCGCCTGGCCAGCATCGTCACCGACCGCATCCGTTTCGACGATCTCCCGACGGCCCTCGCCGGGCTCAGCAGCCGCACGGCGATGGGCAAGCGGGTGCTGGTGCTCGACTGAGCACCGAGCGGACCGTCGACGGCCAACAGCCGGTCAGCCGAAGTCGCTGACCCGCACGCACCGGTTGTTCATGGTGCCGATCCCCTCGATCGAGGTGGTGACCACATCGCCGTCGACCAGGAAGCGACCGTCGGCGACACCCACACCGTCGGGTGTGCCGGTGAAGATCACGTCACCGGTGCGCAGCGTGGTGATGCGCGACAGGAAGCTCACCAGCGTGGCCACACCGAAGATGAGGCTGCTGGTGCGGTCGTCCTGGCGGACCTCGCCGTTGACCAGGGTGCTGAGGGCCAGGTCGGTGGGATCGTCGAACGAGTCGGTCGACACGAGCACCGGTCCCATCGGTCCGAACGTGTCGAAGGACTTGCCCAGGGCGAACTGTGGCGGCTTGGCCATGAACTGCGCCGGACGATCAGAGATGTCCTGGCCGACGGTCAAACCGATCACGTGGTCCCAGGCATCGGCCTCGGCGATATCGGAGCCACCCGTTCCGATCACGGCCACCAGCTCACCCTCGTAGTCACACCCATCGGATCGGAGCCGGACGTCGGCGTTGGGGCCGACGATGCACGAGGGGAACTTGGTGAACACCATCGGCACCTCGGGCAGCTCCATGTCGGCCTCGGCCACGTGCTTGCCGTAGTTGAGCCCGATGCCGTAGCAGTTGCGGGGCGCCGGCACCGGTGCGCCCAGGTCGGCCTTCGCCAGCGAGCCAGTGGCATCGGCGTCGACGAGGCGTGCGCTGAGGGCATGCAGCCGTTCGGGTTCGGCGAGGGCCTGCATGGGGTCGGGCCCCACCGCGGCTGCGCTGATCTGCTCGAGGTCGTAGTAGTGCTCGTCGCGAACCAAGGCGGCTCGGCCGGCGACGTTGGCCAGTCGGAAGGTCATGGAAGGCTCCCTAGCGGTGTGGGTGGCGGCCCGGTCGGGCTGGACATGTAGACGATAATCTATAGAATCTGATCACCGACCGCCAGCCGAGGATCCACCCCGTGGCCGCACCCCAGACACGCAGCGAATGGGTGGACTGCCGTCTACGCGAGCAGATCCTCGACGCTCGCCGCCGCCCGGGCGACCCCCTGGTGACCACCACCATCGCCGAGGAGCTCGGGGTCAGCGCCACACCGGTGCGAGAGGCGCTGCGCCGGCTGGCGTCGGAAGGCTTGGTGGAGCTCGTCCCCCACGGGGCGGCACGGGTGGCCCCGGTGTCGGTCACCGAGGCCATAGAGATCTACGAGCTGCGGGTGCTGGTGGAGCCGAAGGCCTTGCACCGCTCGGTGGTGGCGGGCGACGACCGGTGGCGACGCAAGGTGGCCGACGCCTTCCAGCGCATGGTCGATGCCACCCCGCCGGGGAGTCACCGCGTGCACGCCGGCCTGCACGACGCCCTGTTGACCGCCTGCGACAACACGTGGCTGATGCGCACGGTCGAGCTGTACACCACGCAGTCCCGCCGCTTCCTCGCCACCGTGCACGACTCGGCCGCCATCGAGATCGACATGGTCGACGAGCACCGGCCGCTCGTCGACCTGGCCCTGGCCGGACGGGCCGACGCGGCGGCCGACGAACTGGCCGCCCACCTCGGCCGCAGTGCCGATCGCATCCGCGCCCTGCTCGCCCGACCATCCCCCACCTGACCCAGGAGCAACCGTGCCGCTGCATCGACTGACCACCATGATCGTCGGGGTCACCGACCTCGACGCCACCCGCGACTGGTACCGGGAGTTCGGTCTGGACGAGCCGCAGCCCGGCCGGATGGCGACCCGTGACGGAGGTATCCAGCTCGAGCTCGAGCAGGCTCCCTACCGTGGGCTGCAGTCGTTCGGACTCGGCGTCGACGACACCGACGACCTCGATCGCATCACCGCCGGCGTCACGGCATTCGATACGGGCGTCACCGTCACTCGTCACGCCGACCGGGTCGAGTTCGACGATCCGATAGACCACGTTCCCTACGTCGTCTCCATCGCCCGCCGATACCCCGCCGACACCGCCACACCGGCCGCACGCCGCAACCGGCCGGCCGAGGTGAACCGCACCGACCGGCCGGCCGAAGGGGTGCTGCGAGATGAGCGGGTCCGGCCATCGAACCTGACGCACCTGGTGCGGGGCACGGTGGATCACGAGGCGTCCATCCGATTCCACCAACAGGCCCTCGGGTTCGAGCTGAGCGACCCACTGCCCGGCCTGGGCGGCTTCCTGCGCTGCTCGGACTGGCACCACAACCTCATGCTCCAACAGGGACCGGCCCCGTTCCTGCATCACATCGCCTTCGAGGTCGATGATGTCGACGAGGTGGGTCGCGGCGCCACCCACATGCTCGAACGCGACCCGGCGTGTCATCTGTGGGGACTGGGGCGGCACGCCATCGGATCGAACTTCTTCTGGTATCTGCGCGACCCGTCGGGCAACTACGCCGAGTACGCGGCCGACATCGACCGGGTCACCGAGCAGGCCGCCTACCGACCCAAGGACTGGTCGGGCCACGAGGGCCTCTACGCCTGGGGCGATCCGCCCCCGACGGAGTTCGTGATCCCGCCCGACATCGAGGACGTGGTCGCGGCCATGCTCGCTCACTGATCGGCGACCCCGTGGAAACGAACACCGATACAGACATCTGCATCGTCGGCTGTGGACCAGTGGGCGCGTTCTCGTCGATCGCTCTCCGGGCACGGGGCTTCGAGGTCATCGTCGTCGAGAAGCAGGCCGACATCTACCACCTTCCTCGGGCCATCAACCTCGACGACGAGCTGCGCCGGGCGTTCCAGAACCTGGACATGGAGATGCACATCGCCGACATGGTCACCCCGTTGCAGGGAGCCGAGTTCCTCGACGCGAACCTCGAGCGGCTCTTCGGCATCGACATGCCGCCCGGCTTCATCGGACCCAACGGCCATCCGCCCGCATCGGCCTTCCACCAACCCGACCTGGACACCCTGCTCCGGACGGTTGCCCGCGAGCGGGGCGCCGACATCCGCCTGCGGACCGAGGTCGTGGGTGTCACCGAGCAGGCCGATGCCGTCCGGGTCGACACGCCGGGAGGGGCGATCACGGCCCGATGGGTGGTGGCGTGTGACGGCGCGTCCAGTGCCGTGCGGCGCATGCTGGGCGTGGGCATCGAAGATCGGGGATTCGACCAGGACTGGCTGGTCGTCGACATCGACCTCACCCAGCTCGACCACCCGATGCCATCGTGTGCCCAGCAGGTGTGCGATCCGGATCGCCCGGCCACCTTCGTGCCCGGTCACGCCAACCACCGGCGCTGGGAGTTCCAGATCCAACCGGGTGAGGACCCGCGGGCCATGTGCGCGCCCGACACGGTGTGGAGCCTGGTGGCGCCGTGGATCACGCCGGTCCAGGGCAATCTGATCCGGGCCGTGGTGTACCGCTTCCACGCCATGGTGGCCGAGACCATGCGGGTGGGACGGGTCTTCCTGGCCGGCGACGCCGCCCACCAGATGCCGCCGTTCCTGGGCCAAGGGCTCAACACGGGCTTTCGCGATGCAGTGAACCTGGCGTGGAAGATGGACCTGGTGGCACGGCGCGTGGCCGGCGACGCCCTGCTCGACACGTACGAGATGGAGCGCAAGCCGCATGCATCCGGCGTGGTCGAGCATGCCGTCGACGTGGGCCGGCTCATCGACACGCTGGCCGGTCGAGCCGACCATGATGTCGACCAGTCGTCGGGGTACGGCGGCGGCCGGCCGTTTCCCCGCCTCGAGCAGGGCGTGCTGTGGGGTGGCGGTGACCGGGTGGGGCGGCTCCAGCCCCAGCCGACCGTCGACGGTGTGCCCCTCGACGCCCACCTCGGTGACGGCTTCGCAGTCCTGGTCGCCGACCCGTCCATCGAGGTGCCTCCGGCGTGGACGGGGCTGGGCGCCCGCGTGGTGTCCGTCGAGCCCGAACTGATCGGGGGGCATGGCCTCGCCATCGTGCGCCCCGACCGGTACGTGGCCGCCACCGTCGACGACCAGGCCGCGGCCGATCGGGCCACCGCGTCGATCCTGGACGCGCTGGCGGTGGGGCCGGCCTGACTCCCGGCGCACCGCCGAAGCCGCCGGCGGCCGGGTCGGCACCGATGACCGGCCGCGGTCGGGAACCTGCAAGGCTGGGCCGATGAGCGATCCCGTCCACTTCATCGCCCACTTCACCATCGACGACGCCGACCGGTACCGGCGGTACGAGAAGGGATTCTTCCCCATCCTCAAGGCCCACGGCGGCCAGTTCGTCACCTACGATGACGAGGTGACCGTGCTCGAGGGGGAGCATCCGGGGCGGACCGTCATCATCCGCTTCGAGTCCGAGGAGGCCTGCCTGGCCTGGTGGGATTCCCCCGAGTATCGCGAACTGGCCGAACACCGCCACGCCGGCACGACCACCCACTCCGTGGTCATCGTCCACCCGGCACCACGGTGACCAACTGGGAACGGGGTCCGAGCCGGTCACCGATTGGCGGGTGCGGCGGGACGGGGTAGCAAGGGGAGAACAGAAGGAGCCCGTCGTGAGCGACAGCATCGATCCCACGCCTCTCGCCAAGTCCAGCCGCACCGTCGACGGCAAGGCGATGGCGTACCACGAGTCCGGGTCCGGCAGCCCGGTGGTGTTCCTCCACGGGAACCCCACGTCGTCGTACCTCTGGCGAAACATCATCCCCCACCTGACCGATCAGGCCCGGTGCATCGCCCCCGACCTCATCGGCCAGGGCGACTCCGACAAGCTCGACGACACCGGGCCCGGCTCGTACCGGTTCGTCGAACACCGCCGCTACTTCGACGGCCTGCTCGACGGGCTGGATCTGGGTGACCGCATCACCTTCGTGATCCACGACTGGGGTTCGGCACTGGGCTTCGACTGGGCCAACCGTCACCGGGACCGGGTGGCGGGCATCGTCTACATGGAGGCCATCGTCGCCCCGCTGAGCTGGGACAGCTGGCCCGAGTCCGCCGTGGGCATCTTCCAGGGATTCCGATCACCGGCCGGCGAGGAGATGGTGATCGACAAGAACCTGTTCGTGGAAGCGGTGCTGCCCTCGGCCATCGTGCGCGACCTCACACCCGCCGAGCTCGACGAGTACCGACGACCGTTCGTGGACCCCGAGCACCGCCGCCCCACACTCACCTGGCCCCGCGAGATCCCGTTCGACGGCCAGCCGGCTGATGTGACCGCGATCGTCGAGGCCTACGGCGCCTGGCTGGCCGAGAGCACGTTGCCTAAGCTGTTCGTCAACGCCGATCCCGGCGCCATCCTGGTGGGTCCCCAGCGCGAGTTCTGTCGGACCTGGCCCAACCAGACCGAGGTCACCGTGGCCGGCAACCACTTCCTCCAGGAGGACAGCCCACACGAGATCGGCCGGGCCATCGCCGACTGGTTGCCCGGACTCGATCGCTGATCGCGTCCGCTCAGCCGACCGCCACCGGCGACCCGTGGTGGAGCACCATCTTCCACTCGTCGCCACGGCGGACGAACACGTTGGTGGCGGCGATGGTGCCGGTTGATGCGTGGTCGAGCAGGTTCTCGTCGAGGGTGACCCACGCGGTGTCCCCGTGATGCTCGACCACCTCGTTGGTGAGCACGAACTGGTTGCGCCCGGGACCCGAGAAGATCCGACGCCACGACTCCTCGACATCGGGCCAGCCCCGCAGGATGGGCCACCCGGGATGGATGCAGACCACGTGCCGGCTGTGCTCCCAGACCGCTCCCATGGCCGCCAGGTCACGCCGCTCATGGGCGTCATAGAACCCGGCATTGGCTTCGAGGAGGTCGTCACTCACCCCGATGACGTTATTCGGCGACGAGATGGTCCGCGATGCGAAAGGCGTTGGCCAGCACCGTGAATCCGGGGTTGAGGCCCGCATTGGTGGGATGCAGCGAGGCATCGGCCACGTAGACGTTCTCGGTCCCGTGCACCCTCCCCCACCGGTCGGTGGCGGCCCGGGCCGGATCATCGCCCATGCGACAGGTACCCGCGCCGTGCTCACCCGCCGTGACGCCGCCTCGGGCCCGCGCCGCCCGAGCCGCCTCGCCGATGTCGACGATGGGCGCGCAGCCGAGCTCCTCGAGCCACTCGACGCCCCGGGCGGTGAGGAAGCGGTGCACGTCGTCGTCGGCCGGGTGGGGCGACCCCGAGAAACGCACCACCGGCACACCGAGGTCGTCACGAACGGTCGGATGCAGATCGACCCGTGCCGTCTCGCTGGGGATCTCCTGCCCACAGGCCATGGTGGACACGATGTGATGCACGCCTTCTCGCATGAACTCGGTGTGGGTCGGTCCGTGGCCGGCCCCGGTGAACATCGGGGCCAACATCGACGCCACCGCCACGGGCAGGAACTGCGTGCCGTCATGGAGGACGCCACCACCGATGACGCCCGGATTGTGATGGTTGAAGTCGAGGGTGGCCACCGAATGACCGGGCCCGTCCCACGCCCCGAAACGCTGCTCGTGACGACCCCATGCCAACGTGTAGTTGTGGGCCTGGAGATGACGACCGACATGGTCGTTGGCCAGCTCGGACCACAACAGGAGGCGGGGCGTCTCGGCCGCACCGGCGGCCACCACCACCCGGCCACAGCCGATGGAGCGCTCCTGTCCGGCCGCGACCACGGCCACTGCGGTGGCCCGCCGGCCATTTCGGTCGATACGAACGGCGCGGGCCTCGGTCAACAGGTCGGGGCCCCGTCCTGCGCTCATCGCGTCGCGCAGCACGGTGTTGTGGCTCCCGGCCTTGGCATCGACCGGGCACGCATGGCCGACGCACTGCTGGCACTGCACGCAGGCTGCTCGCCCGTGGCGAGGGACCGAGTTGATGGCGAAGGAGAGCTGTCCGGACCGCCACCCCAGCCGCGTCGCCGCCGCACCCAGGGCGTCGCCGCGGGCGTTGCCGGGCAGTGCCGGCATGGGGAACTCCGTGGCCTGGGACCGATACTGGCGCAGGAAGTCGGTGTCACCGCTCACGCCGACCTCGGCCTCGGCCCGCTCGTACCACGGCTCCATGTCCTCGTAGCCGAAGGGCCAGTCCACCAGGGTCGATCCGTCGGGCACGCCGTACACCGACGCCATCCGGAAGTCGTCGGGCAGGAACCGCCAGGCCTGAGCCTGCCAGAGACGGGTGCCGCCGCCCACGGTCATGGCGTTGAGCCCCCATCGACCGTCGGCCGGACCGACCTGGCGCTCGCGCCCGCCCGAGACCGACTGGACCCGCAGCTCGGAGTCGGCCGGGCCGGCCGTCGGTGCGTACACGGCGGCCCGCTTCCCGCGCAGATGGTCATCGCGCAGCTCGAGCGAGGAGTGGGCCCGCGATCGCTCGACCAACAGCACCCGTTCGCCGTGGTCGGCCAGCATCGCCGCCACCACTCCGCCCCCCGTGCCCGAGCCGATGACCACGGTGTCGTATTGCGGGTCGGCGGCCGTCAGGGTGACCGTCGGGAGCGGTGCCGGCTCGACTGCTTCGACACCTTCGGGGAGGGGCGCGAAGCCGACCAGATCCCATCCGGGAGGGCGGTCCAGGTGGGGAGCCCCGTAGAAGCCCTCGTGAGTGATTCGCCGCAAGGCAGCGAATTGGTCGGCCGCCAGGTCATCGATGCCGACCCCGTCGGCCAGGGCGGTCAGCGCCCGACGGACCGGCTCATGGGACCAGCTGAGAAGTCCATTCCATTCGGCATCGATGAAGGACTCGACGCCGCCCGCCCAACCGCCGGGATGATCCGACCCGGCGGGCAGGATCTGATCGACGGCGCGGGCCAGCTGGTGCCGCTGCGCCGGGTCGAGATCCGATTCCGTCGCCATGGCCGCCGAGACTAGACGTCGAGCGCTCGTGAGCGCTGCGAACCAGAGCGGGGAAGCCGGGACCGGACCCACGACCGCCCCTGCCCGCGTGTGTCCTATACCGCGGCGGGGTGCCGTGCCCGAGCGAGTGCCCGTCGGCCAGGGGCCGATCGGCAGCTTCGGCGAAGGCGGGCCCCGGTGGGAGGGTCTCAGTCGTCCTGTTCGCCGTGGCCGTTGCCGTTGTTCCCGTGGCTGTTGCTGCCGTTTCCGTGGCTGTTGCCGTTGTTCCCGGGGGTGGTCGTCGTCGTCGTGGTCGTCGTCGTCGTCGTGGTCGGCGTCTTCGTCTTCGTCGGCGTCATCGTCTTCGTCGGCGTCATCGTCGTCATCGTCGTGAGCCGCGTCGTCATCGTCGTGATCCGCGTCGTCGCCGTCGTCGTCGTCGGCTGCCCCCTTGTCGGGCTTGCCGCAGTCGCTGTGGGCCGCCTCGGGGACGTCGCCGCCGGCATGGGCCACGGCGCTGACGTGCTGGCCGTGGTTCTCCGCGTCACACGGCACGTCGGGGGTCGGCACGTCGTCGTCGGGCGCGTCGACGGACTCGTCGGGGTCGTCCACCGACATCTCGGGCTCGTCCTCGTCCTCGATCGGTGCAGCTGTGGTGGTCGAAGCCGGTTCCTCGACGACCGTGGTCGTCGTGGACTCGTCC
>JAOUEE010000259.1 GCA_029858875.1 Acidimicrobiia bacterium | reverse complement strand
TCCGAGATCCGTTGGGTCTTGGTTGGTTCGACCTGGGTGTCGATCCCGATGCCGTCGACCAGGTGGCCCACAACGTCGAGACCGGTTTCCCCCTCACCGGGCCCCTGGACGTGCTGCTGAACCGGGCGTTGGGTACCCGGTGGAGCCACGTGCTGCACCTGTCCAACGACCCGCGCTTCCTCAGCGGTGTGATCCCCTCGGGCAACGTGATCGTCACCGCCCGCGACGCGGCAACCTTTTACCAGTGCCTGCTGAACGGTGGAACCATCGACGGGGTCCGGGTTTTCGAGGAGGACACCGTGGCCAGGGCCGTGGAGCACGAGGGCGAGGGAATGCCCCTCGACCGCAAGCTGATCATGCCCATGCGGTACAGCTCGGCCTTCATGCTGGGCAGCGAACAGGTGAGCCTCTACGGCTGGAACCATCCCCGGCTGTTCGGCCATCTGGGCATGTCCAACCTGTGGACATGGGCCGACCCCGACCGCGAGCTGGTGGTGGCCCTGCTCACCACCGGCAAGCCGGTGTTGGGTACCCACATGGTGGCGCTGCCCCGGCTGATCAGCTCGATCCACGCCGCCTTCCCGGTCGAGGCCTGATCGAGCGCGGGCCGGCGATCAGAATGGAGCGGTGGGACGATCGGGCCCCCGCAGCCAGGTCAGCACCTCGCGGCGGGTGGCGTAGCCGCGGGTGCGGTGCGGTGAGGGTGCGGCGCCGGCACCGACCAGCTCGTCGGCTTCGAGGCGGGCGGCGTACAGGGCGGTGGCGTCGACCGCGCATCGGGTGGCCTCGGCATCGAGCCCGAACAGCCCGGCCGCGTTGAGGCCGAACACCTTGCGCTTGAGCTCGTCGGTGAGGGCCGGGTAGCCGTACTGCTCCTGGAAGGCTTCGGTGATGGCGAAGGTGCGAAAGGCCATGATCTGGGCCTGGGGGGTGCCCAGCCAGATGCCGTCGGTCCCCCAGAGCACCCGGTCCTCGCCCATGCGGGTGAGCAGTTTGCCCAAGGCGTGGGCTGCCTGGGTGGGGTCTCGCATGGTCTCGCGCCAGGTGGTTCCCAGCTCGCAGTAGACGTTGCTGCCGGGGGGCAGGCCCAAGTCGTCCATGGCCCTGATGAGGCTGTTGATGCCGGTGTCGGCCGCATCGGGGTCGTAGGGGCCTTCGTAGGTCTCGCGCTCGAAGGCCGCGTGGTACACGATGAACCGCACATCGGGATACTGGGCCGCGGCGGACACCACATCCCGGGGACCGTTGAAGCGTCGGTCGAATTCCAGCAGTGGCAGGCCCTTGTGGGCGGCGATGATGTCGACGCCCAGCGAGCGAGCCTGCTCGAGCACGGGGAGGCCGATGCCCGGGTCGTCGAGGGCGTAGCCCTGCTGGTCGGGACCCCAGGCGGTGTACACCTTGAACGAGGCCACGTGCCCGGTTGCGTGGGTGGCGGCCATGAGGTCGAGTCGGGCATCGAGCGAACCGAAGTTGGGGGCGATCACGTCCTGCACCAGGACACGGGGTTGGCCACCTGCCGCCAGCGACTCGGCGAACTGGGCCGTGCCCACCTTGGCGTCGAAGGGCACGGGCGCGTCGGCATCGCCCGAGTTGGGCACATCGGACAGCAGGGAGACGGTGGTGTCCGACGCCAGGAACAGGTCGTTGATGTAGGCAATGCGGTCGAGGCATTCCAGGCGGTCAGCGGCCAGGCACCCAGCGGGGACGAGCCGGTCGATCATGGCTTCGATGCGGGGTGCGTTGTCGCGCCACACGCCGTCGGGCATCACGTGATGGGTGTGGACGTCGAAGATGAACTCGCCCTGATCGCCCAGGATCGATTCGCAGGCCTCTTCGTCCTCGGGGTCGGCCGGCACGTCGTACCGGCCGCCGGTGGTGGGAGGCGACGGCGTGGTGGTCGACGTCGTCGTGGTGCTGGTGGAGGTCGAGGCGACCGGGGAGGCCGTCCCGCCGGACGAGGCGCAGCCGTTGAGGACACCGAGCACCACGGCCATGCCGCCGGCCTGCCCGAGGAAGCGTCGCCGGTCCATTCCCGTGCGAGCGGCGGCCCGGTCGGCGCGAACTCTCATCTCGTCGATGACAGCCAGCTCGGACGGTCGGGGATCACGGGGAACGAACTCTCCGTTGGAGAGCTCGACCGGCCAGTACGGGAGCGGCACCTAGTCGCCCATCGCGGCGGCCGCCCGGCGCTCCATCTCGTCGGGGGACACGTCCTCGACGTGGGTGGCCACGCCCCAGCGGTGCCCCCACGGATCGAGGAACTGTCCCGATCGGTCGCCGTAGAACTGGTCCTCCACCGGGCGCAGCGCGGTCGCGCCGAGGTCGATGGCCTTTTCGAAGGCGGCGTCGGCGTCGGCGACATAGACGCTGACTGCGCTGGCTGCGCCGCCGTAGGCCTTGGGGCTGTGGATGTCCATGTCGGGGTACTCGTCGTTGACCATGAGGACCGAGTCGCCGATCTGCAGTTCGGCGTGGCCGATCCGGCCGTCGGGTTCGGACATGCGCATGCGTTCGGTGGCGCCGAGGACCTGCTTGTAGAACTCGATGGCGTCGGCCGCACCGTCGATGGTGAGTGAGATGTTGAGGGTGCCGTAGCCCTCGGGCTGGGGGTTGACCATGGTGAGCTCCCGGTGGTGTCGCTGCATCCATGCTCGCGCGTCGGCGGGCTGGACGCGCGGCGACTCGCGGTGGTCAGCCGGCGTCGTGGACGAAGGTGGCCAGCTCCGAGTCTGCGGCCGCGGCGATCAGCTCGTCGGCTGCTTCGGCGATGCCGAGGACGTACCGGTCGAGGAAGGCGATGGTGGAGGTGTGGATCAGCTGTTCGGTGCCCGGGATCTTGGGCTCGACGCCCTCGCCATCGTCCTCGAAGGGCCCGGCGTGGCCGCCGCCGATCAGGGTCGTGAAGTACTTGGGCGCGTCGAGCAGGTCGTAGCTCTCCTGAGCGACCTCGAGGCTCACCAGCGGGTCGCTGTCGCCGTGGAGGATGTACACGGGCTGACCCCCGGGCGCGACGAACGATTCGTTGTCGGCACTGGTGAACCGGGCCCCGGCCATGATGATCGCGGCCACCAGGCGTGGGTCGCGGCCCACGTCGTTGACCGCCGCCTCGAAGGTGGTGGCCCCGCCGGCCGACAAGCCCCCGGCCGCCAGGTGGTGGGGGTCGAACCGTCCGGCCAGCTCGGTGGTGGCGTCGGCGCTCAGGGCCAGGAGCTGGTCCAGGACGAACGCGACGTCGCCGGCCTGGTTGGGAACGTCGTGCAGGTTGGTGAACGACCCCTCGGCGGTGTCGTTGCTGAGCGGGAACACCGGTGCGGCCACGGCGTAGCCGGCCTCGGCCCACGCGGCATGCAGATCCTCGAACTTGCGGGGATGGCCGGCCATGCCGTGGCTGAAGATCACAAGCGGGGCCGGTTCGGGAGTGTCGGGGAGGTAGAGCCATGTCTCGAGCGTGCGGCTGGGGATCTCGGGGCCACCCGGGCTCTCGGGGGTGGGTCTGGTGTCGTCGACGAAGGTCATTTGCGCGGTGGTGAAGGGATGGGGCCGGGCGGCGCGGGCGGTGGTCGTGGCCGGCGCGATGGTGGTGGTTGGCGCGACGGTGGTCGTCGATGCACGGCTCGTGGTGTCGACCGCGCCAGCGCTGGCGGGGTCGTCTGCGCTTGCGCAGCCCGCGGCGAAGAGGGCGAGAGTCAGCAAGAGGGCCGGGAGGCGGGCGAGTCGGTCCACAGGGTGAGGCTAGTGGTGCGGGTCGCGTGTCTTCAGATCTCTTCACCAGATCTCCCGCTGGTCCCCAAGACCTGCCGCTTCACATGCCGTTGAGTGGCTACCGAGGGCCCGAACGGCGGGTCCACCAAGGAGAACCGACATGACCACCACCACGACCGTTCGCAACGGTGTGCCCACCGACAAGCTGTTCGGCGCCATCAACAAGACGGGTGAGCAGCCTGACTTGGCGCAGTTCCGCTTCACGGCCCGCAATCAGTGGGTCGAAGGGACGGCCAGCCGGTCGACCATGGCCGACTGGTACGGCCTGGGGGCCGATCAGCAGTATCCGACGCCGTACGAGGCGACGGCCGATCACCCCACGCTGGGTCACGGCCATGGTCCCAGCCCGCAGGAGTTCGTGCTGCATGCGTTGGCCGCCTGTGTGACCGGCGGCATCGTCACCGGCGCGGCGGCGCGCAAGATCGAGCTCGAGTCGGTCGAGTCGGTGGTCGAGGGCGACATCGACGTCCGGGGCGTGCTGGGCGTGAGCGACGAGGTGCGCAAGGGCTTCAGCGCCATCCGTTGCCGCTTCACGGTGAAGGGCGATGCGCCGGCCGAGACCCTCGAGGCGTTGGTGGAGGCCGGCAAGCGCTACTCGGCGGTCTACGACATGCTCACCGCCACCACCCCGGTCGAGGTCGAGGCCGACGTGTGACGGCGAGCGACGGGCGATCGTTCCCTTCGGATCGGTTGACGGGCCCGGACCGGTGGCCCTGGCCCGTCCCGGGAGGGCCGGCCGCCGACCGAGTTGCTGGGGTTGGTCGGACGACCAACCCCAGCCGCGATGAGGGGCGGACGAGCCCGTTCGTCTGGCGGTGGAGCCGGTCGTGTGGTGGGCTCGGGCCATGGATCTGGGGTTGGCCGGGGCGGCGGTGTGTGTGCAGGGGGGATCGAAGGGGATGGGTCGAGCCGCGGCGCGGCGCTTCGCAGCCGACGGGGCCCGGATTGTGATCCTCGCGCGGGATCGGGCGGGCATCGACGAGGCCGTGGCCGAGCTCGATGGACTCGGAGCGGCCGAAGCGTGGGGTGTCTCCATGGACCTGCTCGACCCGGCCACCATCGACGCCGCCTTCTCCGAGATCGGCGACCGGTGGGGTGAGCTCAACACGTTGGTCAACGCGGCGGGTCCGGGCTCCAACCTCACGACCTTCGACCAGATCCCCGACAGGGAGTGGGCCGAGGCCTTCGAGCTGGGCGCATTGAGCGCGGCCCGTTGTACCAGGGCCGCCCTCCCCCTCTTGCGGGCGGCCGAGTGGGCCCGGGTGGTGAACGTGTCGGCCCATTCGACGAAGCGCCAGACCGCGACTTTGGCTGCCTACACGGCGGCCAAGGCGGCCATGACCAGCATCTCCAAGAACATGTCGCTGGCCCTGGGGCCGGAGGAGATCCTGGTCAACACGGTGTCGCCCGGGTCGTTCGCGTCCGAGGGGTTCAAGACCGGGATGCGGATGATGGCGGCCGACCGCGATCTGGATCCCGACGACCTCTACGACTGCATGGAGTGGATCCGTCAGGACTTCGGCCATCCCGCCCATCTGCCCCGGGCCGGCGATCCCGACGAGATCGGTCCTGTGATCGCCTTCGTGGGCTCTCGCCTCAACTCGTACATGACGGGGGCCAACATCAACGTCGACGGCGGCTCGGACTTCACCTGACATGATGGCGGCTCACAAGCTCGACGCCGCGACGATGGTGGCCGAGGCCGAGGCCGACGCCGGAAC
>JAOUEE010000017.1 GCA_029858875.1 Acidimicrobiia bacterium | reverse complement strand
GCGACTCGATGCCGGGACGCTGCTGGTGGGCGATCTGGGTGCCGGGACCATCGCGGTTCTCGACGAAGCGACGGGCGATGAGATCACCCGCTTCGGCCCCATCGACCGCCTTGTCGGCGCCGATCTCGGGGCCGGCGCGGCCTACCTGCTCGATGGCACCGACGGGGTGGTCACCCGCGTCGATCTCGGGACCGGCTCGGCCACGTCGAGTGATCCGCTCGGGGCCTCGTGGAATGTGGCTGGCCAGCCGGTGTACGACGCCGGTGTCGTCGTCGGCGACGCCGGCGTGTTGCTGGAGACCGACGAGGGCTTCTTCGTTCTCGATCCCGTGACCCTCGAACTCCTCGGGGAGATCGAGATCCGGGGTACTGGGGGCGACATGACCATCGGTGCCGATGGCACGGCCTGGGTGGTCCGCTATTCGGCGAGGACGGTGACCCGGGTGGTGCCGGTTGCCGTCGAGGATTGAGGTTTCATGAGACGAGCACTCTTCGTGACAACGGCGTTGGGACTCCTCCTCGCCGGATCGACGGCGAGTCCGGTTGCGGCCGATGATCCGACGGCCTTCACCGACTCGGATACGTTCATCGACACCAACCCGTGCAGCGGGCTGCCCGACCGAATCACGGTTCACTTCGCCGGCCAGGTCCACCAGCACGGCGACCGCTTCGTCGCCCACATCAGCCGAACGGGTACCACCGACAGCGGCTACGTCATGGACCACGGTGTGCAGCATCGCCAGAACAACGGGCAGGTGGAAACCGTCCAGTTCAACGACCGGTGGCGCCACGCCGATGGTTCGATCTTCGTGGTCCGGGGTCTCGCGGTGTTCGACCCGGACACCTGGGAACCACAGGTCGATCGTTTCACCTCCCGTTGCCTGCGGACATGAGGAGTCGAGCCACCGCCCGGGTCGGGATGTGGCTAGCGTCGGTCGCATGTCCGCGCCGAGATCCCAGCCACGGCTCCCTCCCCGGTGGTTCATCCGTGCCGCCTGGTACACGCATCGCGGGGTGTACCGCCTCACCCGCGGCCGCCTGGGCCTGTGGCGGCCGAAGCCCGACGGGTGGGGCGCCTTGCGCCTCACCACCACCGGCCGTCGCAGCGGTCAGCCGCGCCGCGTGATGGTGGGCTACTTCGAGGACGGACCGGACCTGGTCACCATGGCGATGAATGGTTGGGGCGAAGGCGAACCGGCGTGGTGGTTGAATCTCCAGAGCAATCCCGACGCGCAGGTGGAACTGGCCGACGGGACCCGGGCCGTCACCGCCCGGGCGGCCCACGGAGAGGAGCGAGAACGTCTGTGGGCCCGATGGGGCGAGATCGACGAGGATTTGGACGCCTACGCCGCCCGCCGCTCCGGCGAAACCGCCGTGGTGATCCTGGAGCCTCGGTAGCAACTGTCATTCCAGCTGCGTGCGTCGCCGACCGACGTCGAGCCCGGCACGAGGCATGATGGGGCGGTGACGGCTGCGATCGGGCTCGACGTCGGGACCACCAACGTGAAGGCGGTGCTCGTCGACGACGAGGGTCGGGCCGTCGCACGCAACCAGCGGGAGTTGCGCACCGACCGCGACGGCGACGCCGTCGAGCAGGACGCCGAGACGATCTGGAGCCTGACGGTCGAGGCCCTCGCCGAGCTCGTCGCCGCCCGACCGGACATCGCCGAGCGGATCGGCGCGATCGGGGTCTGCAGCCAGTACTCGTCGATCGTGCCGGTCGACCACCGGTGTGTGCCGGTGGGCCCGATGGTGCTCTGGAGCGACCAACGGGGCACCGATCACTCACTGGCCATCCTCGAACGCGACGAAGGCGCCTTCCTCACGTGGCTCGAGATCCACGGCATCCCTCCGCTCGGTGGTGGGCTCGCTCTCGCACACCTGCTGCACCTGCAGAACGACCGACCCGAGCAGCACGCCGCCACCGCCGCCTACCTCGAGCCCATGGACTACGTCACCGCCCGGCTCACCGGACGGATCGCGGCCACCCAGCATTCGATGTTCATGTCACAGCTCTGCGACAACCGAACCCTCGGCGCCCGCCACTACGCCGACGGGCTGGTCGCATGCGCAGGAATCGACCCAGCGAGACTGCCCCCGCTCGTCGACCCCGACCAGCCGCTCGGGCCGGTGACGCCCGAGGTCGCGGCGGCAACCGGGCTCCCCGCCGACACCGTCGTCCACCCCGGCGCGAACGACACCGCGATCGTCGGCCTCGCCTCGGGGATGGTCCGACCAGGGCGGGCCGGGCTGGCCATCGGGACCACGAGCGTGGTGGTCGACTCGGTCGGACGCAAGGACACCGACGTGGACCACGAGATCCTGTCCATGCCCGGGCTGACGGCTGACCGCTACCTGGTGTTCGCCGAGAACGGGTACGGCGGGCGGCTCGTCGAGTACATGCTCGATGAGATCGTGTACCCCGACGACGCCCTCGCCGAGCACGGCACGGTCGAGCTGTTCGCCCGACTCGACGACGCCCTCGCCGGCAGTCCAGCGGGAGCCGGCGGCACCTTGTTCCTACCGTGGCTCGGCGGCTCGCTCGCCCCGAGCTCGAACCCCGACATGCGAGGCGGATTCATCAACGTGTCGCTGGCCACCCGCCGTGTCGACCTGGTGCGGGCCGTCGCCGAGGGTGTGGCGCACAACCTCGCCTGGCTGATCCCCCACGTGGAGGCGTTCACGGGCGACACCATCCGCGAACTCGTCTTCGTCGGCGGCGCGGCGCGCTCGCCCGAGTGGTGCCAGATCCTCGCCGACGTCGTCGACCGCGCCGTTTCACCCGCCGTCGACCCCGACACGGCAGTGGCCCGTTCGGCTGCCCGACTGGCCCTGGCCCGCCTCGGCGTCCTCGACCGGGCAGAGGTCGAGGCGGGCGTCGAGCTCCGTCCGGCGTACGAACCCAGGGCCGCCCACCGTCCCCTCTACGAGTGCCACCAGCACCAGTTCGAAGCGGCCTTCGAGGCCCTTCGCCCGATCAGCGAGGCCCTCTCCACCTTCCACGGAGGACAGACGTGAACAGTTCCCACCCCTACGCCGAGCGCTACCCGGTCAACACGACCATGCCGGCGACAGGACGCGACCAGGCTGAGATCCTCGCCGAGCTCCGGGAGATCGCCGTCGCCGAGGACGCGGTCTGGGAGCGGGGCCAGTGCTCCGGCACGATGTACTGCGGCGACCACGACCACTACGGCTTCATGGCCGAGGCGTTCGAGCGCTTCGCCCACGTGAACGCCCTCCAACGCGACATGTGCCCGAGCGCCACCCGCTTCGAAGGCGAGATCATCGCCATGACCCTCGACATGCTCCACGCCGATGCGGTCACCGAGGGGGAGCCCGCCGGGATGGTCACATCGGGAGGAAGCGGCAGCATCCTCCACGCCGTGCTCGCCTACCGGGAGGAGGCCCGGAACCAGGGGATCGGCCGGCCCAACATCGTCAAGCCCGAGACGGGTCACCCGGCGTTCGACAAGGCCGGGTACCTGCTCGGCGTGGAGGTTCGACGGGCGCCGATCGACCCCGTCACCACCCGCGCCGACCTCGACGCGGTGGTCGATCTCATCGACGAATCCACGGTGGCCCTGGTCGGCTCGGCGACCAACTACGGCTACGGCACCATCGATCCGATCGAGGAGCTCGCCGAGATCGCCGTCACACGCGGGATCGGTCTCCATGTCGACGGCTGCCTCGGCGGGTTCATCCTCCCGTGGGGCGAGGAGCTCGGCTACAACGTCCCTCGCTGGGACTTCCGGGTGCCCGGCGTGACGACCATCTCCGCCGACACTCACAAGTACGCCTACGGCTTCAAGGGCACGTCGGTGCTGGCGTTCGCCGACAAGGCGCTCCGAAACGGCCAGTACTTCTACGTGACCGACTGGACCGGCGGGAAGTACTGCTCGCCGGGGATCGAGGGGTCACGCTCGGGTGGTCTGCTGGCCGCGACCTGGGCGGCGATGGTCAGCCTCGGCCGTAACGGCTACCTCGACCGGGCCCGGGGGATCTTCGAGACGTCGTTCGCCATGCAGGCCGCGGTCCGTTCGCACCCCGAACTGCGCATCATGGGCGACCCGACCTTCTGCTTCAGCTTCACCAGCGACGTGCTCGACATCTACCACGTCAACGACGCCATGCGGGACAAGGGGTGGCGCTTCAACGGCCAGCAGTACCCCGACGCGATCCACATGGCCGTGACCGGGCCCCAGACCCGGCCCGGGGTGGTCGAGCGGTTCGCCGCCGACCTCGCCGAGGCGGTGGCGTTCGCAGCATCGGGGCCGACAGCGCCCCCGGCGACCGGGGCGATCTATGGTGGCGTGGCCGGCGGGCTCGACGACGACGCCGAGGAGTTCATCCGGGGCGTCATGGCCCAGATGATGGACGAGCATCAGTCGATACCGACGCGCTGAGGCCGGGCCGGGAGCCACGCGGCACCGAAGACGCTGGCGACCATGGCCACGAGCGAGATCGCGAGGACGGCGCGGGAACCGTGTCCATCGGCCGTCACCAGGACCGACACGGCGACACTCGTGGTGATGCTGCCCACGTAGCGACTCATGGCGAAGACCCCGGCTGCGGCACCGGTCCGGTGCATCGGGACCGACTCGAGCGCGGCCGTCATCAGGCTCGGGGTGGCCACACCAAGTCCGACCCCGAAGAGCCCCAATCCGGCGACGAGTACCAGCACCGTGATCGTCGGACCGCCGATGAGCAGGACCGCCACCGCGCCGGTGGCCACCGCCAGGCCCACACGGGTCGGCGCCCGGCGTCCGTGGCGATCACCCAGACGCCCGCCCATCGGGCTCATGAGGATCATCCCGATGGTGAGGGCCGACAGCACGATGCCGATGGGGCCGGCTTGCCACCCGCGGGCGTGGAGGACGATCGGTGTCAACAGCAGCAGGGCGTACTGGGCCGACGTCGAGAGGGACTGGAGCGAGAAGGCGACGCCGAACACCGGATTGGCGATTCGCCCCGAGGCGGCCACGGCCTCGGAATCGCCGTGCTCGTCGGCCTCCTCGTGGATCGGAGTGTGGACGCGTAGCGAGATCACCAGCGCGGCGACGGCGATGGGGATGTTGACGAGAAAGATCGCGGGCCAGTCGAACGCCTGCGTGAGCAGGCCTCCGATCAACGGACCACTGGCCGCCCCCACCCCCAGGACCGAGCCCAACAGTCCGAACGTGCGCCCCTGATGTTCCGGTGGCGTGGTGGCCCGCAGCAGCGACTGGACGCTCGGGACCAGTGCGGCGGCGAAGACCGCCTGAGCGATGCGGGCCACCACCAGTGCGGCGAAGACCCAGGCAACAGCAGCGACCGCAGAGAACACGGTCAGGCCGACCAGCGCGATGTTCACCATTCGTCGGTTTCCGACCGAGTCCCCCAGCCGACCGGCCAGCGGTTGGCCGATGAGCATCACCACCAGATAGCCGATGATCAAGATGCCGGCGCTGCCGGTCGAGATCTCGAAGTCGTCGGCGATCTCGGGCAGGGCGACCGCGATCATCGTCGAGTTCAGCGGCACCAGCCCAGCAGCAGCGGAGATGCCGAGAACCGCGACCGTCGAGCGCCCCGTCGATCTCTGTCCTCCCGCCCGGGTCACGAGAGGACGACGACTTCGCCCTTCGTGCCGTCGACGCGGATCCGGTCACCGGGCTGGATCCGAGTGGTCGCGTCCACGGTCCCGACCACCGCCGGGATCCCCATCTCTCGCGAGACGATCGCCGCATGACACGCGTGGCTCCCGTGATCGGTCACGATCGCACCGACGAGGTGCAGCACCGAGTTGAAGGCCTCGCCCGTTGCGGCCACCACGACGATCTCGCCGTCCTCGAGATCCAGCAGGTCGCCGGTGTCGTGGATCAGCCGAGCGGTCCCCTCGTAGCTTCCCTGGCTGGCCGGGATGCCGACGACCACGGATGCATCTCCGGCGGCGGCATCGAGTTGACCGAGGATCGCCTCGATCATGAACCCCGTGGCCGACATGAGCCGCGCGAGTGGCGGCGGTAGCTCGTCGGAGGGCGGCGGGGGTGGCGGCGGACCCAGGTGGCGGGGTGGCCCGGCCGCACTGAGCGCGCGCCGCCGCTCGCCGCGGCCTGACAGGTCGGTGGCGGTGGGTCCTGCACCGCTCAGCGACGCCGCGGCCTCGTCGAGCGTGGCGTCGAGGATGTGCTCGGGATCGTCGATGTGTCCGCGTTCGTGGGCTCGCCGACCGAGCTCGAGCATCGTCAGGCGCAGGATGCCCATGGCGGTGATCTCGCTGTAGATACCTCGCTCGTCGCGCAGCCGGTAGTTCGCCCTTGCGTCGCCCAGGAGCTCGTCGTAGGACGCACGATGCTCCGCAGGAACCTCGTTCCGTACCTGGGCCGCGAGCTCATCGGACCGCGACCGCGCCTGCTCGGGCTCGGCCACCAGCCCGGCCGCCAGCTTGCCGAGCACGATCTCGGGCTGCTCACGGAGGGTCCGGTTCACCAGGTCGAAGCCCTCGATCAGGCGGCAGTCGACCGTGGCCAGATAGTCATCGACGGCCGGCTCGGCGACCCGAAGCTCGGCCAAGCGTTGGGCCGGATCACCAGTCCCGACCACGAGATCGCGCGCCGAGTCGCTGGCCCTGATCGCCTCGACCGCAGCGGTCATCTCGTCGGGCAGGGTCGCCGACACGGGCGAGTAACCACCCAGCACATCGAGCAGGCTGTGCGGGGGGCGGCCGGTCCATTCGCTGGCATGGAGAGCGAAGTCCCCGACGGGGAAGACGGCCGCCATGTTGAAACGATGGTGCTGGTAGACCATCTCGCTGACATGGTCGGCGACGGCGACGAGGTGTTCGATCAGCGACGCGTCATCGAGGTCAGCGAGCGGAGCGGCGGCCAGCTCGCGATGTCGGGCGATCGCCCGTGGCTTCCACTCCGTGTCCCAGTCATGCAGGTCCTGACGCCACAGCCTGGTGTCCAGGACCTCGGTGGCGACTCCCAACCGCCGACCGAACTCCGCCTCGAGCTCGTCGGACGCCATGGGACCGTCGGGGCCCGGCATGTCGAAGGGCTGGGGCTGGTGGTAGGTGAACCCGTTGACCACACCCATGGCCAGTCGGTCGAGCAGGACGCCGTAACGGGCGAACGTCTCGGTGAACCCGCGATTGAACCCGCTCGGATAGACCTCCTGCATGATGGCGGTCTGCGACACCGGCGTGTGCGCCGAGTCCTGCTGCCAAGGGCCCGGCCCAGGTGGAACCCACTGCGTCGCGTCGGTCATGTCAGTCGCTCCCCAACCTGCTCCTGGTGCCCGTGGGCGAGATCCGATCCGACCCCACCGCCGAGATGCTCGGACCCTAGCAGTCGAGTGACCCAGTCGATCGGGTGACCCAGAGCCGCGGTCGCACAGCGGTGGGTCACCGGGGTGCGACTATTGTCCTCGGCGGGGGTCGATCATGCAGACGATCAAGATGGCCATCACAGCGGTGCTGGTGACCGCGCTGTTGGCGGCGGCGTGTTCGAGCGACGACGTGGCCTCCACCGACGATGTGTCGCCCGCCACCACGGCCGCACCAGCGGACACGATCGCCCCAGGCGGGTCGGCCGACATCAGTGAGCCGACGACCTCGGTGCCGCAGGCTCTACCGGCCAGCGCCCGGGGCGTGACGGAGACCAGCATCAAGGTCGGGGTGGCGGTCCCCGACTTCGACGCGCTCCAGGCCGCGGGTATCAGCAACTACCAGGGTGATGCCGACATCGCCTTCCAGGCCTTCTTCGACCAGATCAACGCGTCGGGCGGCATCTTCGGACGCCAGATCGAGCCGGTGTACGCGAGCTTCGACTGGACGAGGCCCGAGACACAGGACAGCGCGTGCACCGAGTTGGCCGAGGACAACGAGGTGTTCATCGTGCTCTACGGGTTGCTCAGCGACAACAACCTGTGCCTCACCGATCGGCACGACACCATGGTGATGACCCGATCGTTCCAGACGACCGATCAGCGAGAGCGGTCGGGCGACACGCTGTGGCTGCAACTCAACGCGGCCGACGACGAGCGGACGAGAATCATGGGCCAGGCCCTCGCCGAGTCCGGACGGCTGGACGGCAAGACGATCGGGATCCTGGCCAGCGCGACCCAGAACGACGGTGTCGAAGGCGACGCCCTCCAGGATGCGCTGACCGAAGTGGGACTCGCCTCCACCGTCATCCGGCTGGATGCGCCGGGCGACGATCCCCTCGCCCGCGATGCCGAATTGAAGATCGTCGCCGAGCGACTCGCGGCCGATGGCGTCGACTTCGTGTTCGATCTGATCGGGGGAGGCGGCACCGCCGACGTGTTCGCCGCGTCGGGCTACAGCCCCGAATTGGCGTTCAAGGCCCTGGGGGCAGCCGTCGACGGCAGCCAGGACCGCTCCCTGATGGATGGGGCCCTCAGCGTGGCCGAGATCACCGAGCAACTGATCTTCGACGACCCCGAGTTCCAGGCCAATTGCATGGACGTGGTGCTGGCCGATCACCCCGAACTGGCCGATGAATTCGCGTATCTGCCCACTGGCGATCAGCAGGCGGCGGGCGAACCCAACTGGGCCAACCCGGTGATGATCGCCTGCGACCAGACGATGCTGTTGAAGCAGTTGGGTGAGATCGCCGGCGCCGACCTCACCAATGACACGTTCCGGGCCGCCCTCGACCAGTTGGGGCCCGTGACCCTCCACGGCTACGGGCAGGCCTCGTTCAACAGCGAGTCGAAGTGGGACGGTCTCGACGAGTTCTACGTCCAGGAGTACGACTTCGCCACCGACGAGATCAGCCTGGTCGGCGAGGCAATCGTCATCGACCGCTCCGGCTGAGCTCACGTCGGCCTGTCACGACCACGACCCGGCGCCGGGCGAGGTCGTGGTCGGCCACCTCGACCTCCTCGAAACCGTGGTCGGTGAGCATCGCCCCGAACGCCTCGGCTTGTTGCCCGGTCCAACCGTGGCTGGCATTTCCCTTGGCTCCCGGCTCGGTCCGCTTCTCGAGGGCAACGAACAAGCCGCCCGGCGTGAGCACCCGATGCACCTCGGACAACCCGCCGTCGAGGTCGGGCCAGTGGTGCACCGAGGCCAGCGACCAGCAGACCGTCACCGACTCGTCGGGCAGCTTCAGGTCCTCGGCTCCCGCACACACCCATTCGATGCGACCGCCCGGTCGTCGAAGGCGGGTCAGTAGCCGGGCCAGGCGCAGCATGGGCTCCGCCGGATCGACTCCAGTGAGACGAACCCCGTCGCGGGCCGCCAGTCGAACTGCCGTGCCTGGACCACAGCCGATGTCGAGCACGTGATCACCCTCATCGAGATCGGCGATCCGCGTGACCAGCCGGGCGTCGGCCCCGCGCCCGATGATCATCGTCAATCCGGCCACATACCCGAAGACGCCCGAGAACTGCCGGTAGTCGGCGTGGTGATTCGGGGCGAGCTCGGTCATCGGCGCAGACACTAACGGGGACAACGCGCTGATGACGTCGGTGCTGCTGGACGGGGAGCCGTTCGGCCCAGCGCGCTTCAGTTCGGTCGACAGTCAGCCGATTGCCGACCCATGAAGGAGTCCCGCAGGCGCCGACTCATCGCCGGGTGGGTACTGGTCGCGGCGTTGGTCTTGGCTGCCGTGGGGACGATCCGCCAGGTCGTGATCCATACGACCGCGCGCGGCGAGTCGGCCAGCCGACTGATGGCGGCCGATCAGGCACAGGCAGCGCTGCGGATCGACGTGCTGGCCGACTCCGTCCTGAACCTCCGCCCCGAGCTCCGCGATGAGGACTCGCTGGCCGAGGTCATCGAGGACGTCGGGGATGAAGCGGGCCTGATCGAGGATGCGCTGGTCGAAGTCGAGATCGCCCCAAACCTCTATACCTCGATCTCCGGTGCCGCCGCGCAGGCGATCGAGATGGCCGAGGGCCGCGATCCTGGAGCGACACCCATGGCAGAGGTCCTTGCGCTGCATCATCAGCTGCTCACCGACGCCGGCCGACTGCTGGATTCGGCCAAGTTCGTCGACCCCGACCTCGCCCTCGCCCGAGCGAGCTTCGCCGGGCACTTCGAGCTGACGGCCCGCTCGCTCGCCGGCGAGGCGGTGGATGGCGACGAGTACGAGCGGAGTAGCGCAGCGGCGACGGCCGCGGCCGAGACGCTGCGCGAAGATCACGATCCACAGCTGTTCGAACCCGACGTCGATCTGGTCTGGGCGGGCGAGCTCGACGGGACGTCGTTCGACCATCTCTCGGAGTTGCTCGCATCGGTCGACAGCGCCATCGCGGTCGAGATCACCCACGCTCACCCCCGACCCGAACCGACCGCCATCTGGGCATGGGTCGCGGTGACCGCCGGCCTGGCCGTCCTGGGTGCGATCGCCGGTGCCCACGCGTGGCACGGCCGCTCGAGCCGCGAGCGTGAGCTCCGCCACCACCTGCGTCACGACAGCCTGACCGGGTTGCTCACCCGCGCACAGCTGGCCCCGGCCTTCGCCGACGCTCACAACGACAGCGAGGCGCCGGTCGGGGTGCTGTACATGGATCTCGACGGCTTCAAGAGCGTCAACGACACCTATGGCCACCACATCGGCGATCTGTTGCTGATGGAGGTCGCCGACCGCCTGCGTGCTGACGTGAAGCCCCGCGACCGCGCCCTACGGCTGGGCGGCGACGAGTTCGCGATCCTCGTCAGCGATCTGTCCTCTCCGCACGAAGCGGTGGCGATCGGACAGCGGCTGGTGCACACGATGTCACAGCCGTTCGTCCTCGAGGAGCAGTTGGTGGAAGTCGGTGCCAGTGTGGGCGTGGCCGTGAGCAGCGCCCCGTCCGACGACATCGAGACCCTGCTGCGCCACGCCGACGCTGCGTTGTATGCCGCCAAGGAGGCCGGTCGAGGTCGGGTCGTGGCGGCCTGGAGCCTCCACGACCGGCCCGACCTCGCTCCAGCGGTCTCCGCCCGACAGATGGGTCAGGTAGTGATCTGATAGAGCCCGGTCCTCACCAGGTCGCCGGTGGGGCCGTCCTTGGTGACCACCATGGCAAGCCACCCCGCTGAGTAGAGTCGCCAGGCCCCGACGGAGGAGTTCGCATGAGAACCGAGATCAGCTTCAGCCCGGCGTTCGCCATGGCCACCATCCACCTGGATGCGGGTGAGTCGGCCAGTGCCGAGGCCGGAGCCATGGTCGCCATGTCACCATCGATCGACATCACCACCAGCACCCAGGGCGGCATGCTCAAAGGGCTGAAACGCTCCGTTCTCGGCGGCGAGTCCTTCTTCATGAACCGGTTCGCCGCCACCGGACCCGATGCCCATGTGGTGGTGGCCCCCGCCCTGCCAGGCGATGTCATCACCTGGCCACTCACCGGCAACACCGTCTACCTGCAGTCGGGTTCGTATCTGGCGTCGCCCGACTCGATCGACATCGACAGCAAGTGGGGCGGCGCCAAGACCTTCTTCAGCAAGGAAGGGCTGTTCATGCTGAAGTGCTCGGGCACTGGTGACCTCATCGTGTCCAGCTACGGCGCCGTCCAGGCGATCGACCTCGCAGCCGGCCAGGCCTACACCGTCGACACCGGTCACATGGTGGGCTGGGACGAGGGCGTGACCTACGAGGTCAAGAAGGTCGGGAACTGGAAGTCCACCATGCTCGGCGGCGAGGGACTCGTCGTCCATCTCACCGGCCCCGGACGGGTGTACCTCCAGACCCGCAGCCCGGAGAACTTCATCGACTGGCTCGCGCCGAAGCTGCCCACCCAGCGATCCTGAGCGGTCGCCTCCAACCGCTGGCGCACCCCATGACCCGATCGCCCACCGGACGGGGTGTGCAACACTCGGGCCATGGATTCACCGGAGCGCTGGCAGATGGTCGGGTCGGCGTCGACCAGCTACGAGACCCACGTCGCCTCGTTCTTCGTGCCCTGGGCCGCCGACCTCGTGGAGCGGGCCCAGCTGCAACCGGGCTGGTGTGTGCTCGACCTGGCTTGTGGAACCGGCGTGGTCAGCCGGGCCGCGGGCCCGGTGATCGGCGCAGCCGGGTCCATCGTGGCGACCGACCTCAGCCCGGACATGCTCGGTGAGGCCCAGCGACACCCCGTGCATGGTGCGCCGGTGCAATGGCGCCAGGCCGATGCCGAACAGCTCCCGTTCGACGACGCCACCTTCGATGCGGTGCTGTGCCACCAAGGACTGCAATTCGTCCCGGACAGGACGGCGGCCGTCCGGGAGATGCGGCGAGTCCTCCGGCCCGGTGGTGTGGCGGCTGTGGGCGTCTGGCGCTCGGGCGCACACAACCCCTACGTGTCGGCCCTGGCCGAAGGCCTGACCCGTCACCTCTCGATCGAGGCGGGACGATCCATGCTCGCGCCGTGTGGGTTCGGCGACAGCGACGCACTGGCTGGCCTGTTCGCTGACGCCGGCTTCTCGTCCATCCGGGTCGAAACCATCACGCTCGATCGTGACCCCGTGGATGCCGTCGACGCCGTGACCGGCAATCTGGCCGCTCTACCGATCAGCGCGCAGGTCGACGAGATGGACCAGGCCGCCCGCATCCGGATGATCGACGACATCGTCGCCGAACTCGACGACTACATCACCGACGACCGGCTGACCGCTCCCTTCAGCGCCAACGTGGTTGTCGCCACCGCCTGACCGTTTCGGTCAGTCCGACCCCACGATGTCGACAGTGACGGTGCGGTCCAGCGCATCGCCCAGCAAGCCGACGTGCTCACGCGCCGTGAACAGCTCGAGCTCGGCATCGCGGCCCTCGGGAACCTCGGCTTCCAGCTCCAGCACTCGCCCGTCATCGCGGGTCCGTAGTCCGGCGACGACACGCTGATAGGTCCGGTCGAGGGCGATCCCCACTCGCAGCATGCCGGCGAGGACCTTGACCCGACGTTTGTCCTCGTCGGAGAGCCGAGCGAACTCCGGGTGACGGCGGCGGGGGGCGCTCTTGCGGTGATAGCGCGCCACCTGGGCCATCAGCTCCAGCTCGTGGTCGGTGAAGCCGGCGATGTGCTCGGTGTGGCGGATCAGATAGTACGAGTGCCGATGGTGCGAGGCGTGGGCCACGAAACGGCCGACGTTGTGCAGCAGTCCGGCCGCCTCCAGTACGTCGCGCTCAAGCACGCCGAGTCCGTGCAGCGCGACGGTCTCGTCGAACAGCTCGAGGGCGAGATCGGTGGCGTGCTCGGCATGATCGATGTCCTCCTCGCAGCGAGCGGCCAGCGCCAACACGCTCGACCGGCGCAGATCCTCGAGGTGGTGCAGACCATGGCCTGACGTGTCGCGGCGTCGAAAGCGGTCCAGCAGGACTCCTTCGCGCAATGCGCCGGGCGAAACGATCAGCGCGTCGACGTCGAAGGACCGGCACAGACCCTGCGCCAACAGCGCGCCGGCAACGATCACATCACGCCGGTTCGCTTCGAGTCCGTCGAAGCGCCGATCCGACGGGTCGGCGACCTCGGTGATGTCGGCGACGATCTCATCGAGCTCGTCGCGGGTGAGCACCGCGCTGGCGATGGTTGCCAGTGGCTCGCCCCGACGATGAGCGGCCATCGTGGCCAGGGTCTCGATGGTGCCCGAGCAGCCGACAGCCACGTCGAACCCCAGGCGCCGTACCTCGCTGGTCAGGGCGGCCACGAAGGCGGTGACGAACCGGCGACAGCCCTCGATCTGGGTGTCCTCGATCCGTCCACCCGGAAAGAAGCGCTCGCTGAGTCGGATGTGCCCCAGCTTGAGGCTGCGCGCCAGCAGCGGATCGGTCCCCTCGCCCACGATGAACTCGGTCGAGCCACCTCCGATGTCGATGACCAGGTGACGCCGGTCGGCCACGGCCACCGCGCTGAGCGCGCCCAGGTGGATCAGACGGGCCTCCTCGGCGCCCGACACCACATCCACCACCACACCGGATTCGTTCAGGAACCGGGCGACGACCTCGTCTCGGTTCTCTGCCTCGCGTACCGCGCTCGTGGCGACCGCGACCACCTCGGCGCCATGCGCCTCGGCGATGCGACGGCACTCGTCGAGCGCGGCCACCGCCCGCCCCACCGCCTCGGGCTGGAGATGCTTCATGTCGTCACGACCCGACCCCAACCGGACCGGCATCTTCTCGCGAGCCAACACCTCGGGGCGCGCCCCTCGAACAGCCCGGGCCACGACCATGTGCACGGAGTTCGTACCCACATCGATGGCGGCCAAGGGACGATCAGCGGCGCCCTCCATCACGGCGTCGAGCTTCTCGATGCGGGTCTCTCCTGCCGAACGCATGTCGCCCCTCGCCTCACCCGGGTGTGTGGCATCCTTCCGCAGATCCGATGAGCGCGCCGCAACGAGACCCGAACTCCCCGCTCGTGGCCTGGTCCACGCGAGCGATCAACCTGCCCGAACACGCCACCAATCCGATCCACACCGACGAAGGAGGCCGAGCCGCAGGTTTCCCCCGCGCGCTCGTGGCCGGTGTGACCTCGTACGTCTACCTCACCCATCCGGCCGTGGTCGGGTGGGGACTGGACTGGGTGGACAGGGGCTCGGCGCACGTCCGGTTCCTTGCTCCGGTGCTCGAAGGTGACCTGGTGGATTGCACACCGGTGCCGAGCGCCGACGGCATCCGCATCGACGCGCAGGTGGCCGCCGAGACCCGGGCGACGTGTGCGGTGTCGCTGGCCCACACCGATCCCCTACCGGTGGCCCCGAGGTTGGGAGAAGACCTCGACCCCATCTCGGTGCCGCTGTCGAGCTCCTGGCACAGCTACGCCGCTCGCGCCGGCGACAGCCTCGAGCTCCTCACCGACCACGGCATCGTCCACCCGGTGATCTGGCCGGTCCTGGCCAACGAGATCGTGCATCACCAGCTCGCACGCGGTCCGTGGGTCCACACCCGCAGCCGCATCCAGCACCACGGCCGCGCGGCGGTGGCGACGACGGTCGAGGTCACGGCGACCGTGATCGATCGCTACACGACACGGGCCGGCGAACGGGCCGTCGTCGATGTGCGCGTGCAGCACGATGGTCGACTGCTGGCCGCCATCGAACACGAGGCGCTCATCGCCCTCACCTGACGGCCGGAGAAGCCAGTTGACGTCAAAAGGACGGACAAGGCTCGAACAGCTGTCCCAATGACTCCCGTGACTTGCAAATCATGGAAAACCACAGAAAACTCTGGAGGTCCGGCCGTGCCCGGGTGAGGAGGGCAGGATCCGATGAGCGACCCCACGAGAGCTCCATCGCGGCGGCGACGGGGCGCCGCCCTGGTGGCCACCATGCTGGCCACGGCCATCACCACGGTGGCGCCCGCAAGCGCAGCACCCGAGCCTCCCGTTGCGCATCGAGCGGTCGTCGCCGTCCGATCGTTCCCCACCAATGAACACGGCGTCGACGTGCCGGCCGCCGTCACGTACCGGGCCGACATCGCCGCCTTCGCGGTGATCGGCGACGGCCAGTACCTCGAGCTCAACGCGACCGACGATCTGTTCACCCGAGCCCCGCTGGCGCCCGGCGTGTCGGCCGGCATCGTGACCTTCGACCCGACGACGAAGGCCGTGGCCATCGTCGATGCCACTGGCGTGTCCCACCTCACCCGGGCAACGGGAGGCGAGCAAATGGTCGCCGAACCGGTGACCGAGGCGACGTTCCGCGCTCCGGCAGCCGCCACCTACGACCCACAGGGAACCCTGTACGTCATCGACCACGCCGGGCGGGCCTTGTCCATCCTCCAGCGGGACGGCAGCCGCTCCGACGTGGATCTGGGCGACGCCCTCGGTGGCCCCGCCGCCGGGCTGGCCCACGACCCCACCGACGACCAGCTGTATCTGACCGCGGCCGACGGCCGCCGGATGATCCGGCTGAGCGACGCCGGTCAGGTCGGTGCGACGTACGACCTGTCACCGGCGGACCTGGAGCGCCCCGGCGGCATGGTCTTCGCCCCCACGTCGGATTCCACCGACGCGCCCGGGAACCGCAGCCTGTACATCGCCGACGGCGCCGGGTTCATCGTGGAGATCACGCCCGATCCGGGTGTGATCGGCCAGGCCGCCCTCCCCGTGGCCGAGGCGGTGAACGCCTCGCTGCTGCGCACCTACGATCTGTCCGCGGCCCAGCCTCCCAGCCCCGACAGCGCCGGTGTCGCCTGGCTACCCGACCGCGGCATTCTCATGGCCAGTGACTCCGAGGTGAACGAGATGGCCATCTACGCCGGCCGCAACCTGTTCGCCGTGAACCCGGCATCAGGATCGGTGGGCAACGCCGGCGCCACCACGGTCGGCTTCAGCAACGAACCCACCGGTCTGGGTTACAACCCCTCCAATCAGCATCTCTTCGTGTCCGATGACGACGCCAACGAGATCTACGAGGTCGACGCCGGCGGCGACGGCATCTACGGCAGCGGCGACGACTCGGTGACCTCGCTCGACACCGCCAACCTCGGGTCACAGGACAGCGAGGACGTGGCCTATGGCGCCAACACCCTGTACGTCGTCGACGGGGTGAATCGCGAGGTCTACGTGGTTCAACCCGGGGCCAACGGCGTGTTCGACGGCATTCCCGGCACCGGCGGCGATGACGTGTTCAGTCAGTTCGACGTCGGTGTGTACGGCGCCCTCGACCCCGAGGGCATCACCTATCGACCCAGCTCGGGCACCCTCTTCATCGTCGACCACAAGACCGACCTGGTCTTCGAGCTCACCACCAGCGGAAACCTCATCGACACCATCGACGTCGCCGCGGCCGGCGCGGTCGTGGCGGCGGGCATCGAGGTTGCGCCGGCCAGCGACGGATCGCCCGTGGAGCACCTGTACCTCGTCGACCGGGGTGTCGACAACGACACCGACCCGACCGAGAACGACGGCCGGATGTACGAGCTCGACGGACTGGACCCGCCCGGCAACCAGCCGCCGACGGTCCAGGCCGGACTGGACCAGACCATCAACGCCACCGCATTGCCGGCCGGTGCCACGGTATCGGGCACGGTGATCGACGACGGTCTCCCCACTCCCCCAGGAGCCACCACCGTCACCTGGTCGAGGGTCAGCGGACCGGCACCAGTCACCTTCACCAACCCCTCCGCGGCAACGACCGGCGTGTCGTTCCCGATGGCCGGCACCTATCGGCTCCGCCTCACTGCCGATGATTCCCAGCTGACCGGCAGCGACGAGCTCGACATCACCATCATCGGCCCGGGCGGTCCGTTCCTGTTCGAGGCCGGCGTCCCCACGGGCGGCGACGATGTCGAGGAGACCCAGGCGGGCAGCGTCCGCACGACCGGCTCGGACCTGGAGCTGGTGGTCGACGGCCCGAGCACCCAGACGGTCGGATTGCGCTGGACGGGGGTCGACATCCCCCGAGGCGCCACCATCGAAGGCGCCTACATCCAGTTCCGGTCCGACGAAGTCAGCGCAGGCGGGGCGAACCTGACGCTGCGCGGGCATCGGATCGGCAACGCGCCGGCGTTCACCCAGACCAACGGAAACGTCTCGTCCCGTCCGCCGACGGTCGCCAGCGTCGGCTGGACGCCGCCGGCCTGGCCCACCAAGAACGTGGCCGGGACGGCCCAACGCTCGCCCGACCTGTCCACGATCGTGCAGGAGCTGGTGTTGAGAAACGACTGGTCCAGCGGCAATGCCATGGCCATCGTCATCTCGGGCACCGGCACGCGCACGGCCGACTCCATCGAGGGTGGTTTCGCTCCGCTGTTGCACATCGACTACACCACCGACCCCAACGGCGCACCGGTCGTGGACGCCGGGCCCGACCAGAACGTGTCGACCGACACGCTTCCCCAGTTGGTGTCCCTGGCCGGTTCGGCCAGCGATGACGGGCTTCCCAACCCGCCGGCCACGCTGAGCACCTCGTGGGCCCAGGTCGCGGGCCCGGCCACCGCCACCATCCAGAGTCCGACGTCACCGACCACCGACGTGAGCTTCCCGTCATACGGGCAGTACACGCTGCGCCTCACCGCCAGCGACAGCGCACGCACCTCGACCGACGACATCACCGTCACCATCACCGACCCGACGGCCGGACCCGTGCTGGTCCAGGTCGCGGTGGCCACCGGCATCGACGACGTCGAGGAGCGGCCCAACGGCAACGTCGCCACCTCCAGTTCGGATCTCGAATTGGCCGTTGACCGTAACCAGACGCAGACCGTCGGGCTGCGCTTCACCGACGTGGCCATCCCGGCCGGAGCGGTCATCCAGAGCGCCAGCGTGCAGTTCCGCGCCGACGAAGTCACGGTCGGGGCGGCCGATCTGTCGATCGCGGCGGAGAAGACGGCCAACGCGCCGGCCTTCACATCGGCGTCGGGCAACGTGACCTCGCGTCCCACCACGGCGCAGGCGGTGCCGTGGGTGCCCGCGCCCTGGCCCACCGTCAACGCGGCGGGGGCGGATCAACGGACACCAGATCTGTCGCCCATCGTGCAGGAAGTGGTACTCCAGCCAGGGTGGACCGCCGGGAATGCGTTGGTGCTGCTGATCGACGGATCGGGCACTCGCACCGCCGCCTCGTACGAGGGGGGCTACGGCACGGTCCTGTCCATCGAGTACCAGTTGGGTGGCGGCCTGCCCAACCAGCCCCCCACCGTCGATGCCGGTGCCGACCGAACCGAGGTCGCCACCGAACTACCCCACTCGACCACCGTCTCGGCCGTGGTCGATGACGATGGGCTGCCCGACCCGCCGGCGACGATCGGCACCGTGTGGTCGCAGGTCAGTGGACCGGCGACGGCATCCATCCTCACGCCCTCATCGGTGACCAGCGATGTGACCTTCCCGGCGGCGGGGACCTACCGACTCCGCCTGACCGCCGACGATTCCCAGTTGACGGGGAGCGACGACATCGACATCACCGTCGTGGCTCCGGGTGGTCCGGTCATCGTCGAGCGCAACGTCCTCGTCGGCAGCGACGACGCCGAGGAGGCTCCCGCCGGGTCGGTGCAACTCAACAGCTCCGACCTCGAGCTGGTGGTGGACAAGGGGCTCACGCAGACGGTCGGAATTCGATTCACCGACATCGACATCCCGGCCGGTGCCCAGATCGACGCGGCGTACATCCAGTTCCGGTCGGACGAGGTGAGCACGGGCGCAGCCGATCTGGTCATCCAGGGCCAGGCCACGCCCAACCCGACCACCTTCGCCAACACGGCTCAGAACATCTCCCTGCGGCCCCGAACCACGTCGTCGGTGCCCTGGGCGCCGGCCGCGTGGACGGCGACGAACCAGGTCGGACCAGCCCAGCGCACACCGGATCTGTCGGCCGTGGTAGCCGCCCTCGTGGGCCAGGGCGGTTGGACATCCGGCAACGCCATGGCCTTCATCATCACCGGCACCGGGGCCCGCACGGCCGACTCCGTCAACGGCGGCTGGGCGCCGATGCTGCACATCGAATGGAGCCAGTGACGGCACCGAGGTTCACTACAGTCACGGCGTGACCCGTCATCGCTTCGTCGCGTTCTGCTCCATCGTCGCTCTCCTCGGTGTGTCGGCATGCGGCGACGACACCGCCGAGACCGGCGGCACCACGGAGAGCACCACCAGTGCTGCCCCCGCCGTGACCACGACCCGAGCCGCGGCGCCATCGATCGCACCCACCACCACGTTCGCCGCGCCAGAGACGCGGGAGTACGACTTCTCGGCCGTGTCCCCGGTGGTGCAGGACTTCATCGATGAGCGAGGCCTCAACGGTGCCGGCCTGATCGTCGTACACCGTGACGACGGCGTGATCCACCACGAGCACTGGGGCGAGTTCGACGAGGACCGCATCTCGCTGATCGCCTCGTCGTCGAAGATGATCAGCGCCGGCGTGCTGGCCCGGCTGGACGACGAGGGCGTGCTCGACCTCGATGCCCCTGTCGCCGACGTCGTCGACTGGGGCGCCGGGAACCCCGGCATCACCCCGGCCCAGTTGGTCTCCAACAGCTCGGGGTTGGTCGGGCTCGGCCCCGACGTGCTCTTCGCCCCCTACCTCTGCCAGTTCGGGCCCACATTCACCCTCCAGGACTGCGGTGAAGCGATCTTCACCACCGCCGGCGACGACGCCGATGTGGTCCCGGCCGACTCCGAGTTCCGCTACGGCGGCGCACAGTGGCAGGTGGCCGGGGCCGTGGCCGAGGCGGCGTCGGGCAAGTCGTGGGCCCAGCTGATCGACGAGATCTACGTGCAACCGTGCGAGCTCGACTCGTTGGCGTTCAACAACCCGTTCCTTCCCCTGGGATCCGACGGCAGCGGATACCCGAGCGCATTCAACGCCGACCCGGCCACGCTGGCCCCGACCGACAATCCGAACATCGAAGGCGGTGCCTACGTCACGACGGGCGACTACGGCAAGCTGCTGCTGATGCACCTGCGTGAGGGGATGTGCGGCCAGAACCGGGTGCTCTCGGCCGGGGCGCTCGCGCGCATGCACGATGATCGCATCGCCGAGGCCTACGACGGCGACGCAGGCGGTCCCGACTCGGGCTACGGCATGGGGTGGTGGGTCGACCGCCTGACCGGCCGCATCTCCGATGGCGGCGCCTTCGGCTCGGTTCCCTGGCTCGACCTCGAGCAGGGCTACGGCGCCTACCTGGTGATCGAAGCCGACAGCGACACCGGCGGGCAGCTGGCCAGCCAGCTGTTCGACGTGATCGACACCGCCGTCACTTCCCTGACGTGACGACATGACTGAAGCCCGAGCCCACGCTCTCAGCACCAACTCATCGGTGGCCATCCTGGCGGCGATGGTGCCGGAGCTGCGGCCGATCGTGAAGCGGCTGGGGCTCTCGCCCATCATGATCGGAGACCTCCGGGCGCACGAAGGCGAGGTAGAGGGCCGCCGCGTGGTGGCCGCGGTCACCTCCATCGGGACCGGCGCCGCCCGCGCCGCCACCACTCGCGTCCTGGACCATGGCGCCGTCGACCATGTGGTCATCACCGGCATCTGTGGCGCCATCGATCCCGGCCTGACCATCGGAGCACTGATCGTGCCGACCGAGACGATGATCGAGGCCGACGGGCGGACCGGTCGCCCGGTCACCCTCGGCAGCCATCAGCCGGCCGGAAGGCTGCTCACGACCGACACGTTGCACACCGACCCGGCCACGGTGGCCGGGTTGCATGCCGAAGGGTTCGTGGCCGTCGACATGGAATCCGGCGCCATCGGTGCCGTCTGTGACGACCGGGGGGTGGCGTGGTCGGTGTTTCGCGCCGTCAGCGACCGCGCGGGCGATCCCGATGTCGACCTCGAACTGCTCTCGATGAGCACCGCCGAGGGCACGCCCGACCCGAAGGCCATCGCTCGCTACCTGGCTCGTCACCCGCACAAGGTGCCCAAGCTGGCCACCCTCGGAAAGGGCATGCGCGTGGCCGTGGCCGCATCCACCACCGCCACCCTGGCCGAGTTGGCCACCTAGCCTGCAGCCATGAACGCGACCCTCGACGTGAGCACGTGGGACCCGCGGGACCCGTCCTTCCGGTCAGACCCCTACCCGTGGTACCGAGCCCTGCGGGAGCAGGCTCCGGTGCACCGCCACCCCGATGTCGGCTACGTGGTCTCTCGCTACACCGACGTCGACGCGCTGTTGCGGGATGACCGGTTCTCGGTGTCCACCCCCTCGCCGTGGCGCGAGCTGCTGGGTGAGCACGCGGTGCCCGAGCTACGTGCGCTAGGCGAGAGCACGCTGCTGTTCATCGACCCCCCGGCCCACAGCCGTGTCCGCGGGTTGGTGGCGAAGGCGTTCACCCCTCGCCGCATCACACAGGCTCGCCCCCACATCGAGGCCACTACCGATGCGCTCCTCGACGGCCTCGAGCACGAGCACGAGTTCGACCTACTGGCCGAGCTCGCCGAGCCGCTCCCCATCCTCACCATCACCCACCTGCTCGGGGTACCGGATGCCGACTGGTCCGAGCTCCATCGGTGGACCACCGCCATCACCGCGTTCAACGAACTGCCCGTCGACTTCGCCGCCCTCCCACGCGCCAACGCCGCCGCCGCCGAGTTCACCGCCTACTGCAACACCCTCATCGATCAGCGTCGTGGCGCGCCGGGCGATGACCTGGTGTCGGCGCTGA
>JAOUEE010000258.1 GCA_029858875.1 Acidimicrobiia bacterium | reverse complement strand
GCGACAACGTGTGGATCACCCCGTTGGCGTTCTTGTAGTGGCTGTGGGTCACGGCCCAGTGGGACCACACCATCTGACCGATCTCGTCCTGGGTCTTGCGGTAGTAGGCGTCGTGGACCTCCCGGCGGGGCTCCATGGCACGATGGCCCCCGGTCAGCAGCTCGCGGAGACAGCCCATGATGTAGGTGATCTGGCACTCACTGTGGAAGATGAGACTGCCGCCATGGGCCAGGTTGGTGCCCGGCCCGTACATGCAGAAGAGATTGGGGAACTCGGGGACGGTGATGCCCAGGTAGGCCGCCGGCTCCTCTCCCCACACCTCGTTGAGCACCTTGGCGCCGCGACCCACGATGTCCATCGGCCACAGGTACCGGTTGTGGTGGAACCCGGTGGCGTACACGATCACATCGGCCTCGTGGAGGCGCCCATCGGCCACCACCCCGGCGGGCTCGATGTGGTCGATCGGTGCCCGCACCAGCTCGACGTCGTCGCGGGTCAGGCACGACAGCCAGGCACCGTTGTCCTGGAGCGTGCGCTTGCCGGTGGCCGGATAGTCCGGCGTCACCTTGGCCAACAGCTCTTCGTCGTCTCCGACCTGTTCGTGGATCCACCCCAGGAAGAACTGGCGCGTGGCCAGATTTCGTTCGCTGACCGCGAGCCCGTCACGGTCGTCCCAGTCGGGATCGATGCGGGCGCCGGCCAGACCACCCTCGCAGGCCGGCCAGAAGGTGAGGAACCGGAACCAGCGGCCGTAGAACGGAAGATGGCGCATCGCCCACTTGTCGCCCTCGGGGACGGGCTCGTGGTAGTTGGGATTGGGGAACATCCACTGGGCGGTTCGCTGGAAGATGGTGAGGTGTTCTGCGGCCGAGGCGATGGTCGGCGCGATCTGGAAGCCGCTGGCGCCGGCACCGATCATGGCCACCCGACGACCGGTGTAGTCGACCGACTGGTCCCAGCGGGCCGAGTGGAACGACGGCCCGGCGAAGGTGTCCATGGCGGTGATGTCGGGCAGCTTGGGCCGGTTCAGTGACCCCACCGCGCTGATGACCACTCGGGCATCGAGGACCTCGTCCTCGCCGTCCGCCGTTCGGACCGTGACCGCCCACCGAGCACGATCCTCGTCGTAGACCGCGGCCACCACCTCGGTGTCGAAGCGGATGTGCGTGTCCAGGCCGTACTTCTGCATCACGCCGACGAAGTAGGCCGCCAGTTCGGGCTGCTGGGAGAAGTACTCGGTCCAGTGATCGGCCGGCTCGAACGAGTAGCAGTAGAAGTGGCTGCCCACGTCCACCCGCGCCCCCGGATAGCGGTTCTCCCACCAGGTGCCACCCGGGCCACTGTTCTTCTCGACGATGGTGAAGGGGATGCCGGCCTGCTGCAAGCGGATGCCGGCCAGCAGTCCGGACTGGCCGGCACCGATGACCACGACGTGGCACTCGGCCTTGACCCGTTCGGGGACGCTGGTCCAGTCGACGGCGCCGGCGTCGGTACCGTCGAGCTCCATCTCCTCGAGCAGCATGGGCACCACGTCGTCGGGTACCGGTTCGCAGGCCAGGAAGGCCATCATCTCCTGCACCAGCTCCGCTGCGGGGGGCGGCGGCAACACACATCCCCCGTCACGGAACCCGGCGATCGCCGCCAATGCCTCCCGGCGCACCTGGGCCTTGACCGGTTCCTCCATGAAGCCCTGGTACTCGTTGAGGAACAGTCCCACCGGTTTGAACTCGTCACGACGGATCCACGATGGATCGCCGGTGAGGTGCACCAGTGAGCACAGCAGGGTGGGGATACTGACCTCCTCGAGGGCCGCGGCGATGGCGTCGTCGTCGTCGGTGATGGGTGCACCGGCATGCGGATTGACCCGAGGAGCGCTCATGCCAGCAGGGCCTTGGCGATGGCGGTGGTCTGGATCTCGTCGGTGCCGGCATAGATCTGGAGGACCTTGGCGTCGCGGGCCAGCTGCTCCACCTGGAACTCGGCCATGTAGCCGTTGCCCCCGTGGAGCTGCACCGCTTCGAGGGCCACGGCGGTGGCCGCCTGAGCCGAGTACAGCTTCATGGCCGAGGCCTCGGCGAAGCTCATCGACCGGCCGGCCTGGCCCAGTTCGATGGTGCGGAAGACCAGGTTCGACACGTTCATACGGGCCACCTCCATGATGGCCAGCTTCTGCTGGATCAGCTGGAACTCGCCGATGGGCTGGCCGAACTGCACCCGGTTCTTGGCGTACTCGACGCACACCTCCAGGCACTGCTCGATGATGCCCAGGGCCATGGCCGCCACACCGGACCGCTCCTGTTGGAAGGTGGCCTTGGCCCCCTCGCGGCCACCCTTGGCCACCTCCTCGGTCTCGCCGATCAGGCGATCACGGCCCACGCGGACATCGGCCAGGAACAGCTCGCCGGTGGGTGAGGAGTGCATCCCCATCTTCCGCAGCGGCTTGGACTGCTCCAGCCCCGCGGTCCCGGCGTCCAGGACGAAACTCAGGATCTTGCGTTCCGCCGGCGGGTTGCCCTCGTCGAGCTTGGCGATGAACACGATCGTGTCGGCGTAGGGGCCGTTGGTGATGAAGGTCTTCGAGCCGTTGAGGATGTACTCGTCGCCGTCGCGCCGGGCCGTGGCCTGCATCGACCCGAACGCATCCGAGCCGCTGTTGGGCTCGGTGATGGCCCACGCTCCGATCTTCTCCATGGTGAGCAGTGGCTCCACCCACCGCTCCTTCTGGGCGATGGTGCCCTTGGCGCTGATGGCCGACGCGGTGAGCCCCATCGACACGCCCATGGCGGTGACCATGCCGGGACAATGACGGCTCAGCTCGATGATCGGGATCAGGGTGAACCCGGGGTCACCGAAGGACTCGACCGGCTCGTCGACGACCTCGCCGGCGGCGACGGCCCTCTCCCGTTCGATCCGGCGCCGGAACGTCGACCGGGCCATCTCGTCCATCCCGAAGGTGGCGAACAGCTTGCGCAGCGTGTCGTAGGGCGGCAGGTCTCCGTGCTCGAGGTCCTCCTTGATGGGGAGGATCTCCTTGGCGATGAAGTCCTTCATCGCCTGCCGCAACATCTGGTGCTCGTCGGACCACTCGTGCATCGGATCTCCTCGGAGGGCGGATCCGCAGCGTAAGCCCGGCGACCACCGACATCCGAACCCGGCGGGCGCCCACGCCGCGAGCTCAGTCAGTCGATCTCGCCGGGGCCAGGCCGCACTCCTCGTATGGGATGTGCTGGTCGAAGCCCATCTCCAGGTAGAGCTGCCGGGCCCCCGTATTGGCGTCGGCACAGTTCAGGCCGATGTCGTCCACCCGACCGGCCAACCGGCGAACGACCCCGACGGTCGCGTCGTGACCCAGGCCCTGCCGACGGTGCTGCGGATGCGTCACCACGCCTCCGATGGCCGCCACCCGCTGACGCTCGCTCACGACGTGGGCGCCGGCGGCGGCGATGAGCCGACCGTCGTGGCGCACCCCGACGAAGGCATCGGTGTCGAGCATCGACGGGAGGAAGAACGCGGCCCCGGGATCGCTGGCGTAGAGCTCCGCCAACTGGTCGACATGGTGTCGAGCCAGCGGTTCGGGCGACCAACGTCGAGGGACCAGGCGGTCGGGCCGACGGTGGTGATAGCGGTGATAGGTGCGGCTCCACGCGATCTGATGGGCGGCGGCCAACGCCTGGCCGCACCCCACGGGACCGGTCACGAGCGTGCCCGGCGGGTACCGGTGGGCCAGCTCGCCCAGCAGCTCGAGGGTGCCGGGCACGTCACGCGTGGCCACTGCGTAGACCGCGTTCCCGCCGTTCTCGGGCAGCCCGATGAGGCCGACGACCGCGTCGCCCCGTCGCCACCAGGTGCTCTCGGACCAGAACGGATCGTCGAGGTCGGCCAGGGCGTAGAGGTGGGCTCGCCGATCATCGGCGAAGAAGTCGAGGAGCTCACCCCGGTCATCGACCGTCCGGATGGTGGCGGTCACAGCCGGCCGGCTTCGATGACCCGCTGCAGGAACCGACGGGTGCGGTCGTGCTGCGGGTCGACGAACAGCTGTGCCGGTGGGCCGTGCTCGAGCACCCGACCCTCGTGCAGGAAGCA
Source organism: Acidimicrobiia bacterium (assembly GCA_029858875.1). Lineage (GTDB taxonomy): Bacteria > Actinomycetota > Acidimicrobiia > Acidimicrobiales > SHLQ01 > JAOUEE01. The sequence goes on along the minus strand of JAOUEE010000258.1, from coordinate 1,476 downwards.
CACCCGGTCGGCCACCTCCTTGGCGAAGCCCATCTCGTGGGTGGCCAGCACCATGGTGAGCCCCCGGTCGGCCAGGTCACGCACCACGGCCAGCACCTCACCCACCAGCTCGGGGTCGAGGGCCGAGGTCACCTCGTCCAGCAACAACAGCTCGGGCTCGCCGATCAACGCTCGCACGATGGCCGCTCGTTGACTCTGGCCCCCACTGAGGCGATCGGGGTACTCATCGGCCTTGTCGGCCAGACCGAAGCGGTCGAGCATCTCCCGGCCGGCAGCCTCGGCATCGCGGCGTGCGAGCTTGGCCACGCGGCGCGGGGCCAACGTGATGTTCTCCAGCACCGTCATGTGGGGGAACAGATTGAACGCCTGGAACACGATGCCGATTCGCCGCCGAACGTCGTTCTGATTGACGCCTCCCCCCGTGATGGCCACCCCGTCGAGTCGGATCTCACCGGTGTCGATGGTGTCCAGCAGGTCCACGCACCGCAGGATGGTGGACTTCCCACAGCCACTGGGACCGATCAGGCACACCACCTCGTGCTCGCCGACGGCCAGGTCGATGCCGTCCAGCACCTGCTTGTCGCCGTAGGCCTTGCTGACCCCCAGCAGTTGGAGCTTGGGCGTCGTCGTCACACCGCGGCCTGACTGCGTCGGGCCCGATCACGCGCCGTGTACCAGTCCACGAACCGGGTGAGGGGAATGCTGATGGCCAGGAACAGGACCGTGGCCACGACGTAGGAGGTGTAGTTGAAGGTGAGACCGGTGTAGATCTGCGCCTCGCGCACGGCCTCGCGCACCCCCAGCACGGTGATGAGGGCCACGTCCTTCTGGAGCGACACCACCGTGTTCATGAGGGCGGGCACCACGTTGCGTACCGCTTGGGGGAGAACCGCGAAGCGAAGAGCCTGCCACTGGGTGAGACCCAACGCCCGGGCCGACGACCGCTGGCTCTCCGGGACGGCGTCGATCCCGGATCGGTAGATCTCGGCGGTGTAGGCCGAGTAGGACAGGGCCAGAGCGGTGACGCCCCAGAAGCGGGGGCCGTTGGGGAGGCCCTCGATGTCGAGGGCCGGCAGCCCGAATCCGATGAGCAGGATGAGCAGGATCACCGGAATGCCCCGGAAGACGTCGGTGAAGACCACCGCCATCAGGCGGAGGGGGAAGAAGGCCGGCCCCCGGAAGCTGCGCAGCACCGCGACGATCAGGGCCAACACCGGGATGACCAGCATCGACCAGAAGAAGAGCTCGAGGTTGACCCAGAATCCTCGCAGCACATCGGGCCAGGCCGCCCGGAAGTCCTCGGGGCTGAAGAACTGGTTGCGGACCTGCGGCCAGTTGGGTGAGGTCAGCACCAACGCGATGATCGCCCCGAACACGACCAGTGACGACACCGTCGCGACCAGCGCGCCCTTGGCCCCCTGCTCGTCGAACAGCTCGGCCATCGCCGATCGGCGCCGGGGCGGATCGGCCGGCGGA
>JAOUEE010000257.1 GCA_029858875.1 Acidimicrobiia bacterium | reverse complement strand
ATCTGTACCCCGTCGAGCTGAGCCAGCGCGCCCGGCTCGGCCACGGGCACGATCCCCAGCGGTGTCTGCCACGCGTCGGCGCTGCTGCAACCCAGCCCTCGGAGGGGGACACGGTGGCTGGGCCCGAGCAACACGACTCGGCGGATGGCGTGGCGCACCGTTTCCAGGCGTCGGTAGGCCGACGCGGCGATGGGCCCCGAATACACGAGGCCGGCGTGGGGAACCACCAAGGCCTGCGGTGCCACTTCGTCGGGATGAGGGGCGACCGAATCAGCGAAGCACCGGTCGAGCAGGTCGCGCAGCTCGGTGGCGTCGGCCGGATAGAACGACCCGGCCACGGCGGGAGGGCGGATCTTCATCGCGTCCCCCGGCGGCGACCCTGGAACACGACCGGCGTGCGGGTGGGGCCCCATTGGCCGGGCGGGCCGTCGAAGTGACCGGGCACGGCGGTCCCACAGGACCGACAGTGTCCGTTGTCGTCCAGCTGGTAGTCGCCCAGGCGGTACCAGTCCCGTTCGATCACCCGCTGGCCGCAGCCGTGGCAGTAGGTGCTCTGGCCGTCGCCGTCGTGGACGTTGCCCGTGTAGGCGTAGCGCACCCCGTTGTCGAGGGCGATGCGGCGGGCCCGGACCAGGGTGTCCGGTGGGGTGGGAGCGGTGTCGCGCATGCGGAAGTCGGGATGGAACGCGGTGAAGTGCATGGGGACGTCCGGCCCGAGGTGCTCGACCACCCACCGGGTCATGGCATCGAGCTCGGCGTCGCTGTCGTTCATGCCGGGGATCAGCAGGGTGGTGAGCTCGAACCACACGTCGGTGTCGGCCAGGTACTCGAGCGTGTCGAGGACAGCCCCCAGCTCGGCGCCGCAGGTGTGGCGGTAGAAGTCCTCGGTGAACCCCTTGAGGTCGACGTTGGCCCCGTCGAGGTGGGCGTAGAAGTCGGCCCGCGGTTCGGGACAGATGTACCCGGCAGTGACGGCGACGGTGGCCAGGCCCAGGTCGTGACAGGCATCGGCGACGTCGATGGCGTACTCGAGGAAGATGGTGGGGTCGTTGTACGTGAAGGCGACGCTGCGACAACCCAGATCGGCCGCGGCCCGGGCAATGGCTTCGGGGGTTGCCTCGTCGGCCAGGGTGTCGATCTCCTTCGACTTGGAGATGTCCCAGTTCTGGCAGAAGCGACAGGCCAGATTGCAGCCGGCGGTGCCGAACGAGAAGATCGAAGAGCCGGGGAGGAAGTGATTGAGTGGCTTCTTCTCGACCGGGTCGACGCAGAACCCGCTGGAGCGACCATAGGTGCGCAGCACCACCTCGTCACCCTCGCGGGCCCGGACGAAGCACACTCCTTGTTGACCGTCGCGCAGCTTGCACGCCCGTGGGCACACGTCGCACTGCACCCGGCCGTCGTCGAGGGGGTGCCAGTACTTGGTGGCGACGGTGAACCGATCCACGGCGCTCACCCGCCCGGATCCGCGGCCGGTTCGTCGGGGGCCTGGTCGGCTGGCTCGGTGGGGGGGTCGTCGTCGGGGGCCTCGTCCTCGGGGGCCTCGTCCTCGGCGTCGGTCGCGGTGGCGGCAAAGGCGGCAGGGTCGACCTCGTCGAGGAAGGATCGGAACTCGTCCACCGCCTCGTCGATCTCGTCGTCGGTCTCCGGTGGAGGCAGCGACCCGGCCTCGTCGAGCACCGCCTCGCTCACCAGCAGGGGAGCATCGAGCCGGACCGCCAACGCGATGGCATCGGAGGGCCGGGTGTCGAGCTGGTACCGGCCGTCCTCGCCCACGACGGTCAGCCGGGCCAGGAATGCGCCGTCGCGCAGCTCGGTGACCTCGGCCAGCTCCACCCGTGCGTGCAGCGTCTCGAGCAGGGTCGCCATCAGGTCGTGGGTGAGGGGGCGAGGCGAGGCCTGCCCACTCACGGCCACGGCGATGGAGGCGGCCTCGGGCCCACCGATGAAGATCGGCAACAGCCGGTGGGGGGCGTCGTGCTCGCGCAGCAGGGCGACGGGGGACCCACTCGCGGCCTCGATGGCCACGCCGGCGAACTCGACAAGCTTCATGAGCGTCATGATATCATGACATACAGAAAATCTGAAGGTGTTCTTATCAAGTTCCGGCGAGGGTTCTTCGAGTGCTCCGGCGTGCTCCGGAGCGCTCGGCGGGACCTGAGCGCGATGGCCCGGCACCGAGATTCGACGAGGGCGTACCCGTCGTCGATCCTGGACCCATGCGCGAACAACCCTCGAGCGAGCTCCGAACCGAGCACCATCCCGCAGCCATCGCTGACCGGCTGGCCGACGAGCGCTCGTCGTATCTGCAGGACTGGGTGTTGGGTGCGGTCGATGGCACCATCACCACATTCGCCATCGCCGCCGGTGTGGTCGGGGCCGGTCTGTCGTCCGGGGTGGTGGTGGTGCTCGGGGTCGCCAATCTGTTGGCCGACGGGCTGAGCATGGCGGCCAGCCGCTATCTGGGGGCGCAGTCCGAGCTGGAGCGGCGGGCCAGTGCCCGGCGCCGCGAGCGCCAACACATCTCGCTGGTGCCCGAGGGCGAGCGCGAAGAGGTTCGGCAGATCCTTGCCGCCAAGGGCTTCGCGGGCACCGATCTGGCCTCGGCGGTGGAGGTCATCACCGCCGATCCGGACACGTGGGTGGACTTCATGCTCACCGAGGAGCTGGGGTTCCTGGCGCAACCTGATCGGCCGATCGCCGCCGCCACCGCCACCTTCGTCGGCTTCGTCGTGTGCGGCGTCCTGCCCATCGCGCCCTTCGTGGTGGCGAGCACTTCCATCGATGTGGCCATGCCATGGATGTGGAGCGGCACCCTCACCGCCGCCGCCTTCGTCGCCGTCGGGGCGCTCAAGGGTCGGCTGACGGGGGGCCGACCCATCCGGTCGGCGCTCCAGACCCTCGCCGTCGGCGGGACGGCCGCGGCCATCGCTCTGCTGGTCGGGCACCTCCTGCGAGATCTCACCTGAGCACCGACGTCCGGTGGCCGGGACGTTGGCCTCTGGCCGGCGGAGGCGGGCGGGAAGAGGGTGGTATCGTCGCCCGCGTTGCGAAGGAACACTCATGGTCCTACCGAAGATGATCCTCGTCCCCCTCGATCTGTCCAAACGGTCCGAGGAGGCGGCCGAGTACGCGGCGGCGTTGGCCCGAGAGGTCGGCGCGTCGCTCACGTTGATGGTCAACGTGAACCAGCCCGAGCGGGCAGCCATGGAGCAGTTCGCCCGCGACGAGCACATCACCATCGACCAGGCAGGCGAGGCCGCGCTCGGTCGCGTGGCGTCACGCCTGGGGGGCGATGTGGAGACGTCGGTGATGGTACGCGCCGCCGACTCCCCGGTGGAGGGCATCATCGAGGCATCCGAATACTCCAAGGCCGATCTGATCGTGATGACCAGCCACGGTCGAACCGGCATGACCCGGTGGTTGCTGGGCAGCGTGGCCGAGCGGATGGTGCAGGCGTCCGACGTCCCCGTCCTGGTCATTCCCGCCCGCGGCTGAGGATCCCGCCGACCCCCCGGAGTCGGCCGTGATGCCAGGGCCGAGGGTCACATGGTGAAGCCCATCGGCAGGAGCTCGCCGGCCGGCGCCGCGTGCCAGCGGTGGTCGAACACGAAGTGGACGGTCGCGTCGGGGGCCAGCTCGGCGATCACCTGCCGGCAGATGCCGCACGGACTGAAGCCCAGATCGGGCCGACCGACCACGACGATGGTGGCCGCCGCCAGGGGGGCGCCCTCGGCGACGACCGCCGAACCCAGCGCCACCCGCTCGGAGCAGACGGTGGCGGGATACGACGCGTTCTCGATGTTGGCGCCCTGGTACGTGGATCCCGAATCGGTGAGCACGACGGTGCCGACCTGGACATCGGAGTACGGCGCGTAGGCCCGATCGAGGGCCTCGACCGCGGCCCGCAGCAGCTCCGGTGGGGGCCCCTCTCCGGGGAGGGCGGCGTAGTAGGCGAGATCGATCATGGTGGTCTTCCGGCGACGGTAGCGGGACGACGGGGTCGGGGCGACCTCGCCCCGAGCGTCGGCCGGGCCCGTGGGCCTACCGGGCCCGGCGCAGCTCCACCCGATGGCAGCTCACCGTGGGGCCGGCGGCCTCGGTGTGGTGTGAATGCTCGTCCAGGCCGTCGGTCAGCAGATCGAAGGTGGCCGGGTGCAGCGGCCACGGTGGGCCCTGGGGTTCGCTGGTGCCGTCGTGCACCAGGGCCACGGCGACCAGGGTTCCTCCGTCCGCCAGGAACGCCTTGATCGACGTCACCGCCTCGGCCTGGCGATCGGGCGGAATCGATTGGATGGTGAAGACATCGATCACCAGATCGAAACCGCCCAGCCATGCGGAGGGCGGGTCGAACAGATCGGCCACCTGCCAGTCGATCGTCAGCCCGTCGTGGCGCTGCCGGGCCCATTCGACGGCGGTGGGCGCCTGGTCGAAAGCCACAACGTCGAGACCACGGCTTGCCAACCGGGCGGCGTCGTCGCCGAGGCCGGCGGCCACCACCAGCGCCCGGTGGTGTCGCGCCGAATCGAATTGCGCGATCCAGTCGCCGATGAGTTGGCGGGAGATGGCCTGCTGCCAGGGAACGGCGGCCTCGTCGCCGTCGGCCTGTGCGTACATGGCGTCGAAGAAGTCGGCGGCGGACATTCGAGTCAGGGTACGGGTTGGTCCGACGGCGACGTCACATGACGCCACGGATGTGCGGTCTGACCTCGGAGCGGTAGAACTCGGCCAGCTCTGCGTGCAACGCCGACGGCAGGGTGGGGACATCGCTGACGGCGGCGTTCTCGAAGACCTGCTCGGGTCGGCTCGCGCCGGCGATCACCGTCGACACCGCCGGATGGTCCAGTACCCAGCGCAGGGCGAACTGCGCCGGGGTGATGCCGTCAGGCGCGTGTCGGGCCAGCTGGTCGGCCAGGTCGACGGCCCGCTCGAACGGGATGCCGGAGAACGTCTCGCCCACACTGAAGGCCTGGCCATCCCGGTTGTAGTTGCGGTGGTCGGCCTCGCTGAACTGCTGGTCCTTGGTCATCTTCCCCGAGAGCACTCCCGACGCCAGCGGGAGGCGAACGATGATGCCCACCTCGTAGGAGAGCGCCGCCGGGAACAGCTCGGTGATCGCATCCTGGCGGAGAAGGCTGAAGATGATCTGCAACGAGGCGAGCCCGGGGTGACGCATGGCGATGTGGGCTTCCTCGATGGTCTCCACGCTGGCCCCGAAATGGCGGATCAACCCGTCATCCACCAACTCGTCCATCCACGACAGCACTTCACCGCGGGCCAGCACATCGGTGGGAACGCAGTGCAGCTGCAACAGGTCGATCTGATCCACGCCCAATCGGCGGGCCGAGGCCTCGACGCTGGCCCGGACCGCCTCACGCGTGTAGCCGTCGGGATAGAGGTCGGCGGCCCGGCCCACCTTGGTGGCAACGATGGGGCGGGCCGTCCGGTCGGTGAGGTGGGCCCCGATGCGCGTCTCGCTGAGCCCGTCGCCGTACACGTCGGCCGTGTCCCAGAAGTCGATGTCGGCTGCTTCGGCGGCACCGAGCACGGCGTGGGCCTGTTCGTCGGAAACCGGCCCGAAGTCGTT
>JAOUEE010000256.1 GCA_029858875.1 Acidimicrobiia bacterium | reverse complement strand
GCCGAAATCGACGGGCTCCGCGACGAAGAGCGCGCCGACCGCTACCGAGACCTGATGCACCTGCTCGCGCCATCACAGAGCGCGGGTGCGCACTGGCAAATCCACGTCGTCCAAGGCTCAGCTCCCGAGGTGATCATCGAGCTCGTCACGCGACACCGCATCAACCTGCTCGTGCTCGGCACTGTCGCCCGCAGCGGACTGAGCGGCCTGCTCATGGGCAACACAGCCGAACGCATACTCGACACCGTCACCTGTTCGGTAATCGCAGTCAAACCCCCGGGGTTCATCTCACCCATTGCGACACGCTGAGCTGAGCGCCTCAAGGAGGTTCCACCGGTGCCGCGGTGCGACATCACGAAGGCATGTACCGGGACCAGGCCGAACCCCGGTAGAGGCACATCGCCGGTGGGACCTTCGCCCCTTCCGACTCCTCCTCGTCCCCGACGTTGCTACGAGTGCAGGTCCGGGTTCGACCCAGCGTCCCGGAGCTTCTGCGAGATGGGTTGCCTGTGATATCAACATAGGTCGCCCACATGACCAGGCATCGGAAAGAGAGCCCCATGAAACGCATCGTCGTCGGAGCGGACGGATCCCCAGGATCGGCCAATGCCCTCCGGTGGGCCGCGCACATCGCCACCAGCCAGGAAGCCGAAATCGTGGTCATGACCGGATTCGTGCCCACCGAATCGGAATTGCCTCCTCGGCGAGTCGAAGCGTTGCTCGGTGAGCAGCAGCAACGACTCGAAGCGTGGAGCCAAGCCGCTCGCCTGGGAACCCTCCAGGTCCGCACGGTCGTCGAACGCGGCGACCCCCGCGATGGTATTCTCAAGGTCGCCGAACGCGAACAAGCAAATCTCATCGTCGTGGGTCGAGTCGGCCGATCCGCCGGGCCGGGACTGCTGCACATCGGCAGCATGGGGGAGTGGCTCGCCCACAATTCCCATATGCCCATGGCAATCGTCGGCGGCGCCGTCAACGTCGCGACGCGCAGCGTCCTTGTCGGGGTCGACGGATCCCCGGGCTCGAGAGCAGCCCTGGACTGGGTCGCCGATCTAGCCAAACGCGTGGACCTGAGGGTGGTCGCGGCGGCGGTCCATACGCCCTACGTCGAATGGACCCAGCCGGATCCCGATACTTGGCGGACCGACGTCGAGCGGCAGATCCGCGAGGAGTTTGCCGACAGCCTCATCACGGCCAATGTCGAGTTCGACGAGCTGGCGCTCCGCGGCTCCAACGTCGCCGACGTACTACTCCAAGCCGCCCAAGACGAACGCACCGACGTGATCGTCGTCGGGGCACGCGGACTCGGCGGCTTCTCGGGCCTGCGCATCGGTGGCGTCGCGCTCAAGACGCTGCACCGTGCGGACCGACCGGTGGTGATCATACCGACGACGACCTAGCCCTCGAGTGCACCGCCAACGGCCCGAGGCTCAGACGACTACCCGAAACCAGCGAGCTGGCGTGGCACGTCCACGATGACGCTACGACTGTCAGCACGCCGGCCGGTGGCCAGCGCGTCTGGGGGTCATGCTGTCCGGGTTCGAGCCACTGAGCTCGGTTGGTTTGCGGCCGACGATGCAGGCCAGCAGCGGCGCGACTCAGCCAGATGCCGAGCTGGGTCAGAGCAGAATGGGCCAACTCGCCACGTAAGCGAGCAGGAGAATCGCACCGTTGCGGCGACCGTGGTCACCGCCGCGGCCCAGCAGAAGGGCGACAAGCGTCGCCCCACCGGCGGCAACCAAGGCGCCCGTGAGGGCCAGGTTCCCGTCGACGGCAGTCGGAAAGAGCAGCGGACCAATCGAGATTGACAGCGTCGCGTCGGCGAACGACGAGCCGAGGACGTCACCGATAGCCAGCTCCGTCTCGCCGCGTCGTATCGCCGTGAACGCCACAACAAGCTCGGGGAGTGACGTGCCGATCGAGGCGCCGAAGTAGGCGACGAGGAAGGTGGGGACGCCCCACAGATCGGCCAGTTCTGTGATTCCCCTCACACCGAGGGTGGCGCCGACCCCGATCGTCACGATGGCGATCCCGAATCGTACGATGAGGGATCCTGGAAGTCCCCCGGGTTGACGGGCACCAGCTCTGAGGCGACTGTGATCGTCTCGGGAAGGAAGTCCAGATGCCCCGTCCACACCCGCCTGAGTTCCGTCACCGAGCGGTCGAACTGGCCCGTCTCCGGGAGAAGCCGGTCGCGCAGATCGCGGAGGATCTCGGGATCTCTGACAGCTGCCTGCGCGGCTGGGTGAAGCAAGCCGACATCGACGAAGGCCGAAGAGCCGACGGCCTGTCCGCCGCCGAGCGAGAAGAGCTCGTGAAGCTGCGCCGGGAGTTGAAGGTCGCCAGGCTCGAGAACGAGATCCTCAAGCGGGCGGCTGCGTACTTCGCAGCGGAGAACGTTCTCCCAAAATGACCTACACCTTCATCGCCGAGCGCTGCTCGGACCTGCCCATCTCGACGTGTTGTCGGGTGATGGGGGTGTCGACCTCGGGCTTCTATCAACGACGAGCACAGCCAGTCACCGACGCCGAGCTGGCCGAGGCCTGGGCGGCGAACACGGTGCACGACATCTGGCGAATGTCACGCCGAGCCTATGGAGCGCCCAGGGTCCGTGACGAGCTGCGCCTCGGGATGGGCCGGCGCTGCTCGAAGACCCAGGCCGAACGTTGGATGCGGGCCTGCGGCGCCGTCGGCATCCACTACCCACCCAAGCGCGCGAAGAACGGCTGCACCCGCCGAGACGGCACCGACCCCAACCCGGATCTGGTGCAGCGCCGGTTCGACCCCGACGGCCCTGACCGCCTCTGGGTGATGGACGTCACCGAACATGCCACCGCCGAAGGCAAGGTGTACCTGGCAGCGGTCGTTGACGCCTGGTCACGGCGCGTCGTGGGGTGGTCGATCGCCGATCACATCCGTGCCGAGCTCGTCGCCTATGCGCTCCAGATGGCGACCTGGCGACGCCAACCCCCGAAGGGCCGCACCGTCGCACATTCCGACCACGGGTCGGTCTACACGTCGTGGCTGTTCGGCAACCGGCTCCGCAACACCGGCATCTTGGGCTCGATGGGCAGCATCGGCGACACCTATGACAACTCCGTCGCCGAGGCCTTCTTCTCGATCCTGCAGCGCGAGCTCCTCGACCAGCACGACTGGGCAACCCGCGACCAGCTCGCCGGCGCGATCTTCGAATGGATCGAAGCCTGGTACAACCCCCACCGCCGCCACAGCTACAACCACGGCCTCAGCCCCCTCGACTACGAGACCGCACACGCGGCATGATCACCCACACCCACCCCGTCCGTGAAACCGGGGGACTTCCAGTTCGTGTGGGTGGTTCGCAACTTCCACACTGCCTCGGAGGCTCACCCCTTCACGACAACAACCTCAGTGGTCCCTACAACTAGCTACCGGTGCCGGACCTAGGAACACAACCGATGCATCGATTCACAAATATCCTGTTCAGTCCCCTCGGCGACAAAGACAACGCCGCGGCGGTCCGCCGGGTCTCAGAGCTAGCTGACCAGAACGGCGCCAAGCTCACACTGTTGGGGGTCGTGCCTGAACCAACCGGCTTCCAGCGGGCCCTTCATCGGCCGCATTTCTTCGACGACGTTCAAAACGCCGAGATCGCAGCAATGACCAAACGGTTCAACCGCTGGGCGTTCAAAACCAGCGAACCCCCGATCGAAACGGCAACCACCCTCGGAAGTCAGGCCCTCGAAATCATTGACCGTACGATCACGCAAGGCCACGACCTTGTCGTCGTCACCACCGACGAGGACCGCCACGACAAAGCAACAATCCAACGGCTTCTACGGAAATGCCCCTGCCCTGTCTGGATCATCCGCCCTACCAGGGCCCGGATACAACGAGTGCTCGCTGCGGTCAACCCCGACCCCGACGAAGCAGAACTCAACCGCATCATTATCGAACTGGCGTCCTCGATGGTTGAACGCTTCGGCGGGGAACTCCACCTGGTTCACGCCTGGGAACTCTACGGAGAAGTGACGATGCGGTCCTCGGCATTCATCCACACCACACCGGCGGATCTTGACAGGTATCTCAAGGAGGAGCGAGCGACTCATGCCCGTGCCATCACCGATCTCCTGAGCGACACCGGTCTTCGCGACGCTGCGTGGAAGATCCACCTCGACAAAGGACGACCAGAGGATGTTGTTCCTCAGATCATCACAAAGTCTCGGATCAATCTGTTGGTTATGGGGACGCTTGCACGCACCGGGATCCCAGGCGTCCTCATCGGGAACACGGCCGAGAAGATCCTCGATGAAGTCCGCTGCTCGGTTGTCGCAGTGAAACCTCCCGGCTTCACTTCGCCGCTCGCCTCCGCTGCCAGATGATCGAATTCTCGCCACTGCAACCGCCAACCGATCCCAGGCCAGACCAGTGGCTGCGATGAGCGCGTGACCACCGCTCTGTGGATAGGGGCCGTCGTAGGCGGTCTCACCCTCACCGTGATGGGCAGCCGATCAGCGGTCACCGACGCCACCAAACTCGTCAAAGGGACCCGGCTTCCGCCGTTCTTCGTCGGCATGACCCTGCTCGCCCTCGGAACCGACCTGCCCGAAATCGCCAACTCAATCGTCGCCTCCTATACCAACCATGGTGACGTCAACGTCGGCGACTCGATCGGCTCGACCGCGACCCAACTCACCTTGGTCCTCGGCCTGCTCCCTTTCGCCGGCTTCGCAATACCGCTCGGTGCACGCGGCTCCCGCCTTCTCCGAGGCCAACAAACAACGGCCTGGCTCACCGCCATCTCGCTGCTTGGCGTAGCGGTTCTTGTGCTTGACGATCACCTCGGCCGACTCGACGCCGTACTCCTGATCGGCGTCTGGATCGCAGGGTCACGACTCGTCTACGGCAGCACCCGCACCGACCCCCAACTCGCATTGGAGGCCCGGGTAGGCAACCGGGCCCGCCTCATCGGGCATCTCCTCATCGCTATCGTCGCCATCGGAGCCGGTGCCACCCTCGCCGTAACCGGCATCATCGAGCTGGCCGAACTGTTCGGCGTACCCGAATTCATCGTTGCGTTCTTTGGCGCCTCGATCGGGACCTCCCTCCCAGAAGGAATCGTGGCCTACACCGCCTTGAAACGAGGCGAAAGCGCCCTCGCGATCGGCGATGTACTCGGATCCTCATTCGCCGACGCCACCCTGTCCATGTCCATGGGACCGCTCCTGTTCCCAACCGTCATCGACGGTGACCTCGCCGTCACCGCCGCCCTCGTCACCGCAGCAGCAGCAGCCGTCGTCGCCCTCCTCTTCAGCCGAGGAGGTGAACATCGACGACGAGACGGGACAATCCTCCTCATCGTCTACGCAGCCAGTTGGCCAATCCTCCTCTAGACCGCCGTGGCCACACGAGTCGTCTGTCGCCGCGAAACTTGAGTGACGACGGGATCAAAGACCGAGTCGCGGGCCACGACTCACTGTTCGCAGCTGTTGATGATCTCCGTGTTGTCGACCGTTATGTCACTGTCGATGGTAAACACGCGACCGCCACCGCGAGGTGGCGAGAAAGTGGGGGATCCTCAGTTAAGAGGCGCTTCGGATTTGAGCGGGGGGCG
>JAOUEE010000255.1 GCA_029858875.1 Acidimicrobiia bacterium | reverse complement strand
GAGGCGGCCGGCGACCTACTGGGTGCCGCCGACCTGCTCGCGCAGGCCCGTGACCTGCTCGAGGATGCCCAGGACACAACCCCGGCCGACTGCACGGGCGCCATGGCCTCCACCACGGGCGACCTGGCCCGCTACGCCATCGAGCTCTGGGAAGAGGCCGGGGCCAAGGCCAAGGACGTGGACAATGCCCAGAAGCACATCGACCGGGGCGACAAGCACCTGGCCAAGGGCAGGAGCGCGAAGGCGCTCGACGAGTACCGCAGAGCGCTCGAGCGCGCCGTCAAGGGTCTCTGAGGACGGCTGGAGCCCGGTCAGCCGCCGATCTGACTCATGGAGCGCTTGGGTCGGATGAACTGCACCTGATTGATCTGGTGGCCCTCCCACTTGGCCGCCACCGCGTGCTGGAGCAGCTCGGCGATGGCACCGTCGGATGACCCGTCGCGTAACAACGCACGGACATCGAACTCGTCCACCGCGAAGAGGCAGTTCCGGAACTGCCCGTCGGCGGTGAGTCGGATTCGATCACACGTCTGGCAGAAGGCCTGGGTCACGCTGGCCACCACCCCGATCCGGCCGCCACCGTCGGTGTAGCGGAAGTCGCTGGCCGGGGCCGAGCGTCGCTGCACCGGTTCCAACGGGAACTCGCCTCCGATGCGGGCCACGATCTCGTCGAGGGTGACCACCTGCTCATTGGTCCAGTCTCCATCGGCATCGAGCGGCATGAACTCGATGAACCGCACCGTCACGCCTCGTTCACGGCCATACCGGGCGAAGTCGAGCAACTCGTCGTCGTTGACTCCCCGCATCATCACCGCATTGATCTTCACGGGCGAGAGTCCGGCGGTGAGCGCGGCATCCACGCCGGCCAGCACGGCGGCCAGGTCGTCGCGGCGGGTCAGCTCCTCGAACCGGTCGGCCCGTAGCGAATCGAGCGAGATGTTGATGCGCTTGAGGCCGGCCGCCACCAGATCATCAGCCATGCGGGCCAGGTTGGTGCCGTTGGTGGTGAGAGCCAGATCGGTGCCCAGGGCGGCCAGCTTCTCGATGAGCACGGGCAGGTGGGCCCGTACCGTGGGCTCGCCGCCGGTCAGGCGGATGGCGTTGACACCGAAGTGCTCGACCAGGATGCGGGCCACCCGTTCGATCTCTTCGAAGCGCAACAGCTCGGCCCGCGGCATCCACTGCATACCCTCGGCCGGCATGCAGTACTGGCAACGGAAGTTGCAACGGTCGGTCACCGAGATGCGCAGATCCCGATGAACCCGTCCGAACCCGTCGACGAGCTGATCGGTCATGACCGGCAGCGTAGGACGCCGGAGCGGGATTGGGGAATGGAGACCGGCCCGGGTCAACGCAACAGCATCACGCCGACCGGTTCGCCCGCCGTCACGCCGGGCCCGTCGGGCAGCACCGCCAAGGCGTTGGCGTGGGCCATGGCGGCCAGCTGATGCGAGCCCTGACCGCCCGCCGACCGCACGCGCAGCCGGCCGTCGTCACCGACGTCGGCCACCACCCGGGCGAAGTGGGTCTTCCCGTCCTGGTGGCGACGCAGGTCTGAAGCGGCCACCGCCGACAGCCGGGGTCGATGCCACTCCGCGTGGCCCATCATCTTGCGCAACCCCGGTCGGGCGAACAGCTCGAACGACACCATCGACGACACCGGGTTGCCCGGCAGGCCGAACACCGGCGTGGAGCCGATGCGACCGAAGGCCAGCGGCTTGGCCGGCTTGATGGCCACCTGCATCCACCGCATCTCACCCAGTTCGTCGAGCACGACCCGGACGAAGTCGAAGGCCCCCATGCTGACCCCCCCGCTGGTGAGGATGGCGTCGCACCGTCCGGCCGCGACGGTCAACGCCGCGGTGAGGTCGTCGCGGGTGTCGGGCACCAGACCCAGGTCGATGCCCTCGGCACCCACTTCGGCGACCAGGGCCAGCAGGGTGCGCCGGTTGGAGTCACGGATCTGACCCGGCGCCAACGGCTGCGGCCCGTCGATCAATTCGTCACCAGTTGACATCACGCCGACCCGAGGAGCGGCGTGAGCCGAGACCCGATCGATCCCGAGGCTGGCCAGCACCCCCAGATGACCGGCCGACAGCTCCTCGCCCGGTTCGAACACCGTCTGCCCCGGCTCGATGTCCTCGCCCGGATGGCGCACGTGATTGCCCGGCGGCACCGCCGCCTGCACCGCCACGGTGGCCTCGTCGTCGGCCAGGTCCGTGAGCTCGACCATCACCACGGCGTCGGCCCCCGGCGGCATCGGCGCGCCGGTCATGATGCGGATGGCCTCGCCGCCATCGACCGGGCGCGTGGGTGCGGTGCCGGCAGCCAGGGTCCCCACCACCCGCAGCACCACCGGTGCGTCGGGCGAAGCGGCGGCGACATCGTGGGCACGAAGGGCGAACCCGTCCATCGCCGTGTTGGCGAATGGCGGCACGCTCTGGTCGGCCACCACCTCCTGGGCCAACACCAGTCCTCTCCCCTCGGCCACACCCACGAAGCGACTGGGAAGGCGTTCACAGCCGGCCAGGACGTACGTCTGGGCTTCCTCGAGCGGAATCATGGGGCCAACCTAGTGCCGCCGCTCGGTACGATCAGCGGGCCCTTCGGCCGGGTCGATCAGCGCAGGGACGACTCGCGGCCGTGCACCAGACGCGAGATGTTGGCTGCGTGGCGAACCACCACCACCGCCACGATGACGATCACGACCGCGATCTCCCAGGCGGGTCGGCCGGCCACCATCACCCCGCCGACGAGGCCCAGCGCGATGGCCAACGAACCCAACGATGCCTTCCCGGACACGCGGGCCACCACCGCGAAGACCACGAGGAGAAACATCGAGACGACGGGGTACAGCACCAACGCGCCGCCGGCACCGGTGGCCACCCCCTTGCCACCTCGCAAGCGGCGGGTGACCGGGAAGACGTGACCGGCGACGGCTGCGGCCCAGCAGGCGACGGCCAGCAGCCGTCCCGAGATCAGCAGGGCAGCCAACGTGGGCAGGGCGCCCTTGGCCAGATCGAGCGCCAGGACCAGCGCTCCGGCCCGACGGCCGGCGACCCGAAGAGCGTTGGAGGCACCGGGATTGCCGCTGCCCTCGGCCGTGATGGTCCGACCGGCCACCCGCTGGGCCGAGGGGAACGTGCCGACGAGGTAGGACGCCAGCACGGCTGCCACCCACCCGACCTCGATCACGACCCAGACCCTATCGGTGTTCCCACGCCCGGTCGGACCCGGTGGCGGGCCGGTTGGTCACATCGGGGCCTGCGGGAATCACCGGACGAAGCTCTAGAATGGCTCTTCGTTCCCGGAAGCGACCCGCCCCCTCGAGATGCCCACCTACGATTACCGCTGCGACACCTGCAGCAGCCAATTCGAGTTCGTCCAATCCTTCAGCGACGACGCCCTCACGAGGTGCCCGGGCAAGAGCAAGGGTGGCCCGGTGACCGAGCAGTGCACCTCCCCCGGCCGAGGCAAGGTGAAGAAGGTGTTCTCCAAGGTGGGGATCGCGTTCAAGGGCGAGGGGTTCTACAAGAACGACCACGGCTCGAAGGCCAAGACCCCGGCCACCTCGTCGTCGGACAGCGATTCCTCGTCGACCGGGTCGACCTCCACCGGTAGCGCAACCGACAGCGCCTCGAAGCCCGCCGACACGGCCAAGAAGACCACGAGCCCGTCAACGTCTTCGAGCGACTGATCTCACTGCCCCGCGAGGGGCCTGCCCTTCCTCCTCGGTTCTCCGAGAGGATTCGTCATGCCCCACCGTCCACCTGGTCAGCTACGCCTTCTGCGCGCGCATGTCCGGCTGTTCCTGATCCGCTATCGGCTGGCGTACTGGGCCCTGGCCGCGGTTTGTGCGCTCTTCCTGGGCTGGTCGGTCCACCGCCAGAATCAGCGGGTCGACGACGCACGCGCCGCGTGGACCCACCGGGCGCCGGTGCTGGTGCTGGCAACGGACATCGACGCCGGCCAGCCCATCGGCCGCGATGACGTGACCCGTGCCGAGGCCCCCACCCACGTCGTTCCCGAGGGCCGCCTGGTCACCGTCCCCACCGCCGCCGTGGCCCGTGTGGGGTTGGGCCGGGGCACCATCCTGGCCCAGGAGCTGATCATCGAACCGGGTGTGGGGCTCGACGCCGATCACCGCGGTGTGGCCCTACCACTCGAGGAGACCACTCCCCCGCTCCGACCAGGCCAGCGGGTCGATCTGGTGAGCACCGGCGTGGTCGCCACTCGCGAGGCGTCGGTCCTGCGGGTGGACGACGAGCAGACGGTGGTGGCCGTCCCCCTGTCCGACGTGGCCGCCGTGACCGCCGCCGCACGCGAGGGCGACCTCACGATCGTCCTCGCCAGCTGACGACGCCGGATCGGCCCGTCAGCGAACGCCGGTCGCCAACAGGGCCAGCACGAACAGGCCCAGGCCGACCCGGTAGACCACGAACGGCGTGAACGACCAGCGCTGGATCAGGTACAGCGTGCCCCAGATGGCGAGGTACCCGGTGACGGTGGCAGAGACCATGCCCCACACGAAGGGGCCCAGGAAATCCATGGGGATGCTGGCACTCAGGGCCTTGTAGAGCCCAGCGCCGGCGATGACGGGCACGCTCATCAAGAAGGCGATGCGGGCGGCCGGCGCGCGCTCGAAGCGCAGCATCCTCCCCACCGTCATGGTGACGCCCGACCGGGACACACCCGGCTGGAGGGCCAACGCCTGGCCGGCGCCGATCAGCAAGGCATCCCGCAGGCCGAAGTCGTCGATCTGGCGGTGGCCGTGGAGGCGGTCGGCCCACCACAACACCAGACCTCCCGCGATCAGCGAGACGGCGATCAGCCAGATACGGTCGACGGCCAACACCGACTCCAGGACGACGCCGGTGATGGCTGCCGGAATGGTGGACACCACCAACAACCAGGCGATACGGCCCTCGGCGGACAGCGGGCGGCCGGCCGGCGTGAGCGAGCGCAGCCCGGCCCTCCCGTAAGCCCAGAGGTCGTTGCGAAAATAGATGATCACCGCGACGAGCGTGCCCAGGTGGACGGCGACATCGAAGGATTGCTCGAGGTCTTCGGTCAGGCTGTCCCAGCCGAAGAGCCAGCGGGTCAGCTCGAGATGACCACTGCTGGAGATGGGCAGGAACTCGCCGAGGCCCTGCACGATGCCGAGGACGATGGCCTCGAAGGTGGACATCAGCATCGCTCCGCGAAGAACATGGGCCCTCCATCGGTCAGGTGGTTGGCCATTGGAGCCCAGCCGGCAGCGGTGGCCACGGCGTCAGCTCCCACTGATGGCAACATCGTCGATCACCAGCGCACAGGCACCGGTGCCGCCCGGTTGCCATTCGAGTTCGCCGCCCACGGCGGCGATCCCCGACAGCAACCGCTGCACGGTGGACGCCATGGTCGCCTCCCGAATGGCGCCGCTTCTCCGACCATCCAGGATGGCCAGACCTTCGATACCGACCGAGAAGTCCCCGCTGATGGCGTTGACTCCGCTGTGCAGACCCGACATCGCCTGGACCAGGATTCCGCGGTCGACCGACTCCAGGAGCTCGTCGAGGTCGCCCCGGCCTGGTGTCATGGCCAGCGCCCGAGCACCGGCGACGGGCGTGGAGCGCGTGCCTCGTACGGCCGACGCCGTCGACTC
>JAOUEE010000016.1 GCA_029858875.1 Acidimicrobiia bacterium | reverse complement strand
CGATTCGCGCCGGGCCCGACTGCTGTGGCGCCCATCGAGGGGCCTCAACGACGCGGTGCAGAGCTCGGTGTCGCGCCTGGCCGTCGAGGGTGTCGACCGCATCGTCGTGGCCCATGGCGATCTGCCCCGCGCTCGGGGCCTGGCCGACATCGCCGACTTCGACGGAATCACCCTGGTGCCGGACCGCCACGAGGACGGCACCAACGTGTTGTGCATACCCGCCTCCAGCGCCTTCCGCTTCGCGTACGGCCCTGGTTCGTTCGGGCTGCACTGCGCCGAGGCGGCACGGATCGGCCTGCCGACGCGCATCCAGCGCGACGCCGCGCTGGGCTGGGACATCGACCATCCCGACGATCTCGACGGGCTGGCCAGCTTCACCATCGCCGAGTACTGATGCCCGACCGCCCGATCTCCACGTCGTTCACCACCCCGGCCTCGGCCCTGGCCATCGCGGCCCATCCCGACGACATCGAGTTCGGTTGCGGAGCCACCCTGGCTCGATGGGCCACCCGAGGCTGCGTGGTCCACCTCCTCGTCTGCACCGACGGGTCGAAGGGGACCTGGGATGTCGATGCCGACACCGCGGCCCTGATCGCCCGCCGCCAGGACGAACAGCGGGCGGCTGCCGCAGCAATGGGGGCCACGGGGGAGGTCCGGTTCCTCGGCGAGATCGACGGTGAGCTGGCCGCCACCCTCGAAAACCGCGGTCGTGTGGCCCGCATCATCCGCGAGCTGCAACCACAGGTGGTGCTGGGCCATGACCCCTGGACCCGATGGCGTCTGCATCCCGATCACCGTGAAGCGGGTCTGCTCACCGTCGAGGGCATCGTGGCCGCCCGCGATCCGCATTTCTTCCCCGAGCACGATCTGGCCCATCACCGACCCCGGGCGCTGTTGTTGTTCGAGAGCGAGGAACCCGACCTCGTGCTGGACGTGGACGGCCACGGGCCGGCCAAGGCGGCTGCGCTGGAGGCACATGTCAGCCAGTTCGAGACCACCATGGAAATCGACGACGAGGCCGATCAGGCCCAGAGGCAGGCGTTCCGGGCCAGGATCGCCGACGAGCTGGCCGAGATCGGAGCACCCCACGGGTTCGGGGCGGCCGAGGCCTTCCGCCAGCTCCTCGATCTCTGAGCGGCGGACCGGTCAGGCCAACAGCCCCCGCAGCAACTCGGCCAGCTCGAGGGGCTTGTCGCCCTGGATGCTGTGGCCGGCGCCATCGACGGTGATGACCTCGGCCGACGGGCACCGCCGCCGGAACTCGGCCACGTCCTCATCGTCCACCACGCTCCACGCCCCGCCGAGGTACAGCGAGACCGGCACCGACAGCTCGTCGACGTTGTCCCACATCGAGGCGAAGTCCGGAGTGAGGGGTTCGCCATCGGGCCCGGCCGCCGATTTCCAGTCCCGCATCGGGTCGTAGCGCCAGCTCCAGGTGCCGTCGGGCTGCTCACGGGCATTGTGGAGCACCCCGCGCCGCAGTGAGGACTCACTGCGGGACGGGTTGTGCTCGATGGTGCGGGCCAGGATCTCGTCGAACGACGCGAACTCCTCCGGGCCGTTCACGAAGGTGACGATCGGCTCGGCCTTGGCATGGTCGACACCCGGTGTGACGTCGAGTAGGGCCAGCCGGCGCACCAGGTGCGGATGCCGGGAGGCCAGGCACAGGGCGGTGAGCCCACCCATCGACATGCCGGCAACGAGCGCGGCGTCGGGCGCCAGTTGCTCGACCGCGACGGCGACGTCGTCGGCCATCGATGCCGGCCAGTAGTCCTGCTCGGGTCGCCAATCGGAATGACCGTGACCAGGGAGGTCGATGGCGAGGAGCGGCCGGCCCAGCGCCAGCGCCACCGTGTCCCAGGTGTGCGCGTTCTGGGCCCCGCCGTGGAGCAGCACGATCTCGGGTGGGTCGGTGCCCCACCGCAGGGCACTGAGACGCAGCCCCGACCCCAGCGTGACGGTGAGACGCTGCACGGTCGGGGGACCAGGCCACTCCAAGCCGGCATCCGTGCAGTTGTCACGGAACATCGAGAACTCGTCGTAGGCGTCCGGCATGGCTGTTCCTCCCGCGGGTGGCCGCATGGTAGGCCGGTCAGGCCACGGCTCGTCGAGAGCGACCGCGCCTGATCGATCCGGCGCTGGTGGACGCGGGCTCCCAGGTGAACCGGCGGGCAGCAACCAGCGCGGCGGCCACCCCCCACGCCGCGACCACGGCCAGGCGATCCCACATGAATCCGGGTGCGTCGATGAACGGGTTGAAGGCGGCGCTGAACGCCAACACGAACGGTTTGAGCGGCAGCAGGTCACCGATGATCTGCACGACGCGTGGAGCGTCGGCGGTGCTGACGAACACGTTCGACACGAACGCCATCGGCAGGATCAGGGCCTGCGCGGCCGCCGGAGCGTTGCGCCCCGACTTCACCAGCGCCGACAGGGCGACGCCGAGGGCGGCGAAGCTCAGGGAACCGACGGCGAAGGCCAACACGGCGGCCGGCAGCTTGGCCGCCTCGGCCTCGACCCCATAGAAGACCGCACCCACGATGAGCATCGCCCCGTTGGCCAGCACGGCGATCCACAGCCCCGATACGACGGCCCCGCCCATGAACGCGGACGGAGCGATCGGCGTCCCCCGCCAACGCTTCAAGATGCCGTCGTCACGCTGGTTCGACAGGTTGATGCCGATGTTGGTGAAGGTGGCCGAGGCCGCGGCGAACACGGCCAGCGAAGGTGCGTAGAACTGGGCCGGGTTGTCGATCACGCCCCCTTCGACCTCGATGTCGAACTCGAAGATCAAACCGAACAGCACCAGCGTGATCAACGGGAAGGCGATGGTGAAGAAGGCGGCGATGGCGGTCCGCCAGAACACCCGGTTCTGATTGCGGGTCTGCAACCAGGTCTGTCGTGCCCACCGGTTCACGCCTGCACCTGATCCTCGGCCGTGTCACGGCCCGTCTCCCCGACCAACTCGAGGTAGATGTCCTCCAGCGACGGCTCGGACACGGTGAGGTTCTCCAGTTCGATCCCCCGCTGCGCCGCCCATCCGCACACCCGAGCAAGATCGGCGGTGGGCGAATCGGTGCGGATCTCGACCTGACCGTTGCGGCCGCGAACCTCTCCGCCGACGTCGCCGAACAGCTCCTCGACCGAACCCTCGGCGGCCGGGAGGCGGAACCCGATGCGGGTCTGTTGATCAGTGCCGGCCAGCAGTTGGTCTGGCGTTCCCTCGGCCACGATGACGCCGGCCCGCAGCACCAGCACCCGATCGGCCAGCTGCTGGGCCTCGTCCAGGTAGTGGGTGGTGAGCAGTACCGTCTTGCCCAGGCCGGCCAGCCCCTCCACCAGCGCCCAGGACTTCCGCCGGGCGGCCGGGTCGAAGCCGGTGGTCGGCTCGTCGAGGAACAGCAGATCGGGGTCGCCGACCAGCCCGAGGGCCAGATCGAGGCGACGGAGCTGTCCACCGGACAGATCGCGCACCCGCTGATCACGGCTGTCGGTGAGCCCGACCAGCTCCAGCAACTCGTCGGGCGGGCGAGGCCGGGCGTAGGCCGATGCGTACACGGTGAGCGCCTCGTGGGCGCTCAGCTGGAGCTCGATCCCGGTGGTCTGGAGGACGACGCCGATCCGCTCGCGGAACTCGGCTCCGGCTTCGGCCGGGTCGCAACCCAGCACTTGCACCGAACCGCTGGTGGCCGCCCGGTGCCCTTCCAGGATCTCCACGGTGGTGGTCTTGCCCGCACCGTTGGGTCCGAGTACGGCCACCACCTCGCCCTCGTCCACACCGAACGAGATGCCGTCGACCGCAATGCGGTCGTCGTAGGTCTTCACCAGGTCGGCGACCTCGATGACCGTCACCCGGTCCTCAACGCAGGTGGGGGTTGAGCGTGTAGGTACCGGTGACCGAGGCGCGGCCGAGCTCGTGGCCATCCATGGCCGCCATCGCTTCGGCTGCACCGAAGTCACCGGTGAGACCCAGCGATTCGACATCGAGCGCATACACGGTGAAGACGTAGTGGTGGACGATCTCGTCGTTGGCCGGCGGGCAGGGTCCGTCGTAGCCGCCGTAGGTGCCGCCCATGTCGGCGTCGCCCTCGAACCAGGCGGTGTAGTCGTTGCGACCGCGCAAACCCAGATCGGAGGCGCCGGTCGGCTTGCCTCCCGGGGTGACCGCGTCGGAGTCGGCCCCCTCGGCGATCTCTGTGGCCGTTGACGCGATGTCGACCAGCACCCAGTGCGCGAAGTCGGCCCGGGGCAGGTCGGCGGGGACGGTCACGCCCGCCTTGTTGACATTGGTCGCGTCGGTCGGGGCGTCGGGATCGATGCACAGCACGGCGAAGGATCGGGTGCCACCGGGGGCGCCGGTCCACGACACCCGGGGATTGCGGTTGTCGCCCATGCCGTCGAGGGCACAGAAGGCGAACGACTCGGGGATGGGACCGTCGGGCTCGAATCCGTCGACGGTGATGTTCAGACCCATGGGGACCTCCGGAAGCTCAGGGGACCGGATGTTATCGCCCCACCCCCCGCAGGCCAGCTGCGGCCCACCTGTCACCGAGGGTCGATCACGACCTTGATGGCTCCACCGGCCCGGTCGGCCGACACCCGGAAGGCCTCGGCTGCGTCCTCGAGACCGAAACGATGGGTGATGAACGTGTCGATGAGGTCGGGACGCGCCGCCAACAGATCGGCGGCCAGGTCCGTCTCGCGACGGCCGTGGTGGTGGCCGTAGTACATCGCCGGCACCAGTTGCACCTGCTTCATCAGCCAGGTGACGGGCTGCGACAGCGTGAGCGCCTGCCAGTACACACCGGGAATGACCACCGTCGCGCCGGGACGGCTGCGGACGATCGCCTCCTCCAGCGCCGACTCGGAGCCGGCTGCCTCGATCACCACGTCGTAGTCCGCGCCCACGGCACCGTCGATGCCCAGTCGCTCGGCCGCCGCCCGCTGGTGGCCGTGGCGGGCCGAGAGGTCGACCGTTGCCCCGCCCTCGGCCGCGATGACCGCCGAAGCCAGACCGATGGGTCCTCCGCCGATCACCAGCACGCGACTGGCGGGCTCGATCGACGCCCGGTTGACGGCGTGCATGGCCACGGCAACGGGCTCCACGAGGCAGGCCACCTCGGGCTCGAGGTGCTCGGCCAGCGGCACCACGCCACCGGCCGGCACCGCCACCAGGGGAGCCAGGCCTCCATCGACGGCCACTCCGAGGACACCGCTGAGGTCGGTGCACAGATCCGCCCGCCCGTCCTGACAGAACCGGCACACCCCGCAGTAGTCGAGAGGCTGCACGGCCACGGCCGCGCCGGACTCGTCGCGTCCGGCTATCTCGTGGCCGAGGGTGACGGGCACGCCCATGTCGATCAGGTGGTGGTCCGAGCCGCAGATACCGGTGGCGGCCACCTCCACGAGCACCCATCCAGGAGGTGGCTCGGGCGGGGCGACATCGACCACGTGCGGCGATCCATCCACTGCTCGCACGGCCCGCATCCCCGGCAGCGTAGCGGGCACCGGAGGGCGTAGGGCCCGACGACGGTGTACAACAAGAGCATGCATGACCTGGTGATTCGGGCCGGATCGGTGGTGGACGGCACGGGTGGGCCAGCCCGAACCGCCGATGTCGGCATCGACGGGGCGGTCATCACCGCCGTGGCCGAGCCGGCCACCCTCTCGGGCCGACGCACCATCGATGCCGACGGACTGCTCGTCACGCCGGGGTGGGTCGACATCCACACCCACTACGACGGGCAGATCACCTGGGACCCGTTGGTCTCACCGTCGAGCTGGCACGGCGTCACCACCGTTGTCACGGGAAACTGCGGGGTCGGCTTCGCACCGGTCGAGCCGGCCCGACGGGCCTGGTTGGTCGAGCTGATGGAAGGGGTCGAGGACATCCCCGGAACCGCCCTCACCGAAGGCATGCGTTGGGGCTGGGAGACGTTCCCCGAATACCTCGACTTCATCGAGACCACGCCTCGGGCCCTCGACGTGGGCACACAGATCGCGCACGGCGCCGTGCGCACCTACGTGATGGGTGACCGCGGGGCCCACAACGAACCGGCCACCCCTGACGACATCGAGGCCATGGCCACCATCGTGAGAGAGGCCATTCAGGCCGGGGCGCTGGGCTTCACCACCTCGCGCACCCTCATGCACCGGGCCGTCGACGGCGAACCGGTACCGGGCACCTTCGCCGCCGAGGACGAGCTGTTCGGCATCGGTCGCGAGCTGGGTCGCCTGGGCGCCGGGTTGTTCGAGGTCGCCCCGGCCGGCGTGGCCGGCGAAGACGATCTGGCACCCCCCAAGGAGATGGCGTGGATGCGACGGCTGGCCGCCGAGATCGGCCGACCGGTCACCTTCGGCATGACCCAGAGCAACGTCGCACCGGGGCAGTACCGCGAGCTGTTGGCCGAAGCCGCCGCCGCCGCAGCCGAGGGGGCCACCGTCGTCCCTCAGGTGGCCGGGCGAGCCTCTGGGCTGTTGTTCGGGCTGGGAACCACCTACCACCCGTTCGCCAACCGGCCCACCTTCGCCGCCCTCGCCGATCTTCCCCGCGCCGAACAGGTGGCCCGGCTCCGCCTCGCCGACACCCGCGCCGCCATTCTCGCCGAGGGCAATGGCCAGGCCTCGGCTTCGCTGCTCGATCAGTTCGGCGATCGGACGTGGCCCTTCGACGAGTCCTGCGACTACGAGCCGCCGGTCGAGTCCAGCATCGACGCGCGGGCCCGGCGCGAGGGTCGCCGTCCCGACGAGGTGCTGTACGACCTCCAACTGCAACACGATGGGGCCCAACTGTTCATGGTCCCGATACTCAACTACGCCGACAACACCTTCGAGCCCCTGCGCGAGATGTTGGAACACCCCACGTCCGTACTCGGACTGGCCGATGGTGGCGCCCACTGCGCCATCATCTGCGACGCGAGCATGCCCACCACCATGCTCACGCACTGGACGCGCGACCGGACCCGCGGCCCCAAACTCGACGTGGCCACCGTGGTGCGCAAGCAGACGCGGGACACCGCCCACCTGTACGGCCTCGACGACCGCGGCGTGCTGGCCCCTGGCTACAAGGCCGACGTCAACGTCATCGACTACGAACACCTGCGGCTGCGGATCCCCGAGGTCGTCCACGACCTCCCAGGCGGTGCTCGTCGCCTGGTGCAGCGAGCCGACGGCTACCGAGCCACGCTGGTCGCCGGTCAGGTCACCTTCCAGGACGGCCAGCACACGGGAGCGCTGCCCGGCCACGTGGTGCGAGGCGCCCAGCCGGGGCCAACCGCCTGATGCCCCGCCCGCTACCAGGCATGGTCGCCATCGCCGAGTTCGGCAACCGGTTCGCGGCCGACGTGGCCTCGGCCCGCCTCACCGAGGCCGGCATCGACAGCACCGTGCTCGGTGATCCCGCCGCCGCCATCGCTCCCCATCACATCACGGAGCGCTGGTTCTCCCTGTGCGTTCGCGCCGAGGCGGCAGACCACGCCCGCGAGGCACTGGCCGATCCGGTCGACGCTACGCACCGCAGTGACGTCGAGTTCGTCGCATCCGCGTTCCGCGATAGGCCCCGCTGGATTCGCGTGGCCACATGGGCGCTCATCCTGGCCATACCGGTTCCATTGCTGGTGAGCCTGGTGCTGGTCCTGTTGGTCACCACGCGATCCCTGTTCCCCTGAGGTCGATCACAACGCCGCCGAGCAGGCACCCCGACCCGGGTCACCTCTACGCTTGCCGGATGGCCTCGACCCGACTCGACCTCGACCTGCTCGCCGGCGACTTCTACGTGAACGACCCATACTCCAGCTACCGGTGGCTACGCGAGAACGAACCGCTGTACTGGGATTCGGTCAACGAACTGTGGGGTGTCAGCCGTTACGACGACATCGTCGAGATCGAGAAGAACAAGAAGCTGTTCATCAACTCCGACAAGAAGAAGGGCGGCTACCGGCCCAACATCCCCGCCGACGCTTCCATCATCGGCCTCGATGACCCCCAGCACACCGCCCGTCGGGTGCTGGTGTCACGCCGCTTCACGCCCCGGGCGGTGAGCTCGTTCGAGGACCACATCCGCTCGGTGGTGCGGACCCTCATCGACGACTTCCTGCAGACCGGCTCGGGCGACATCGTCGAGGGTCTGGCCGCGCCGCTGCCGGCCATGATGATCGGACTCCTGCTGGGCTTTCCCGAGCAGATGGCACCCAGCCTGCGGGACTGGAGCGCCCGCACCATCGCCCTGGGCGGCGGGCCCCGCTACCACGACGACGACGGCGTCGCCGCGGTGTTCGAGTTCACCGAGGCCTGCGTCGAGCTGTACGAGGAGAAGAAGAAGTGCCCGGCCGACGATGTGATGTCCACCTGGGTCGACACCGAGCGCACGGGCATGAGCGACGGCACCGAGTTCGGCCTCGATCAGATCATCAGTGACTGCCTACTGCTGCTCGACGGCGGAGCCGAGACCACCCGCACGGTCATCGCCCGCACGCTGGTCAACCTCATCGCTCACCCCGACCAGTGGCAGGCCCTGCGCAACGGCGCCGACCTCGAGGTGGCCACCGAAGAGTTCATCCGCTACGTCACCCCCATCCACAACATGTGTCGTACCGCGGTGGCCGACACCCGGGTGAACGGCACCGACATCGCCGCCGGGCAACAACTGCTGTTGATGTACTCGTCGGCCAACCGCGACCCAGCCCACTTCCACGCACCCGAATCGTTCGACGTCACCCGGGAGCCCAACCACCACATCGCCTTCGGATTCGGCACCCACTTCTGTCTGGGGGCGGCCCTGGCTCGCCTGGAGATCCGCATCTTCTTCGAGGAGTTCGTCAGGCGGGTGGCCGACCTTCGCCTGCTGGCGGGCACCCGACCGGTGGAGATGCCCAATGCCTTCGTCTACGGGTTGGCCGAGGCCCGGGTGGAAGTGGATCCGGCCTGATCACGTGGTGGGCAGCTGCCCGCCCATCACCGCGTCGCCCAGCGCACCGGATATGAACGACGAGAAGTCGGGACCCCGTCGCAGACTGTGGCCGCCATCGACGTCGATGCACTGTCCGGTGATCCACCGCGACTCGGGCCCGACGAGGAAGCGGGCCAACGAACCCACGTCCTCGGGCTGGCCGACATCACCGAGCGGCGTGTTGACGATGTAGCTCTCGTAGACCGCACTGTCGCGAGGCACACCCTCCATGATCTCGGTGGCGATGAAGCCGGGGCGAATGGCATTGAAGCGCAGGTTGGATCGGCCGAACTCGTCGGCCGCGTTCCTCATGAGCTGCTCGATGCCGGCCTTGGCGACGGGATAGGCCCCGAAGTCGAGGTGGGTCACATGTCCGGCGATGGAGCTCATACCGACGAAGGAACCGCCGCCACGCGCCACCATCATGGGCACCGCGTGCTTCACGCACAGGAAGGTGCTCAGGACGTTGAGGTGCAGGACCCGGAGGAACTCCTCGGTTTCCTGGAGGTGCAGCGGCATGATGCCGCCACCACCTCCGGCATTGGCCACCACACCAGCCAGGCCGTCGCCTCGATCCCGGGCCGTCGCCAGCGCCATCTGCACCTGCTCCTCATCGGTGACGTCGGCCACCACGTAGCCGACGTCACCGTCGATCTGGGCCGCGGCGTCGACCAGGCGGGATTCGGTGCGACCGCAGATGGTCACCGACGCGCCGTCGGCCGCCAGAGCGGCCGCGCAGGCCTTCCCGATGCCGGTACCACCACCGGTGACCAGGATTCCGTATCCGTCGAGCGTCGTCATCGTTCCTCCAGAGCCTTCGGACGATGGTGTCTAGCGGCCCGATCCGACGCCGTCGACTCGTCGACGATCATCCACCGTGCAGCAAGTGGGCAACGGCGGGCGGGAGGACGAACAGCCCGTCCGGTCCCGTTGGGAACGCCACCTGATCCACCACTGCCTCCACCGGCACGGAGCCGTACAGGTGGGGAAAGCGCTCGCCGGCCTCCTCGGGGACGGCACTGGGCTCCCACCGGAGCTCGCCGTGCACGCGCTGCTCGTCGATCACCAGCAGCACCAGGTCGTCACGGCCGGCGTAGAAGCGATTGGCCGGCCGCAAGACCTGGTCGGCGCGGGACAGATGGATGAATCCGTCGGTCTCGAATCCCGGTGGCCGATAGTCGCCCTCGGCGTCGCGCCAGTCGTCGACCCCGCAGATGTGCAGCAGCATGCCGGCACGGTATCCGGCGCCGCCGCTCGCCTGGACACACCGCGTCGGCGACGCCGACAGGAATGAACCCTTCCGAACGTGGCATCGTCTACATCGACATGGAGGAGCCGGATCCAGCGGTGATCCAGGCCGCGGCCGAGGGCAACACGGCGGCGTTCGAGGATCTGATGCGGGCCTACGAAGAGCCCGTCTGGCGCTACCTGTGCCGGTACCTCGGCGACCCGGATCAGGCCCGGGACGTGTGCCAGGACACCTTCCTGCGGGTCCACCGCAAGCTGCACACCTACACGTACCGCTCGAAGTTCTCCACCTGGTTGTTCACCGTCGCCCGCAATGCCGCCGTCGATTCGCACCGCCGATCGGCGCGCCGTGAACGTGTGCTCGAGGTCGCTCCCCCGTCGCCGCCCATCGGCCTGCCCGGGCTCGGACTGGAGATCGAACGGGCCCTGGCCGACCTCAGCGACAAGCTCCGCGAGTCGGTGTTGCTGATCGAGGTGCTCGGTCTCACCTACCGCGAGGCCTCGCAGGTGCTGGGCGTGCCCGAGGGCACGGCCAAGAGCCGGGTCTTCGCGGCTCGAGCCCAACTGGCCGAGTGGATGCGGGCCGACGAGCAGACCGACGCGACCGGGGAACCGGGTTGATGGACTGTCTCGACGCCCGCCCGTTGATCTCGGCCGCGATGGACGGCGAGCCCGCTCCGGACGGTCTCGACGATCATCTCGCCCGCTGCTCGGAGTGCCGGACCTTCCGTGCCGATATGCACGATGTCCGCCGATCCCTCCGGATGGGTCCGGTCGTGCCGCCCCCCGACGTGGTGGGTGCCGTGCTCCCCCGGGTGGCGGCCACCGAACACCGCTCCACCACGAAGGTGCGCATCGGCCTCATCGCCGCGACGGCCGCCTGCGTGGGCCTCGGGTTGATGTTGGTGGACGACACCAGCCCGCGGCCCCGAGCATCGGTGGTCGAGCTGTCGGCCGACCAGTCCATCCTGGTGGCCTGGACCGCAGATCCACTGCCCGATCGATTCGGCGATCAGGTCGTGAACCTCGGTCAGGTTCGCAGCACCACCACGGCCGACCTGGGCCTGGCCAACCTGCGCCAGGCGTTCGACGCCGAGGGCACCCCGATCACGGTGGGCCGTCGCAGCGGGGTGGTGCCCATCGAGGTGCTGGGTTATGACCCCGACACCTACCCGGCGTTCGCGTCCGCCCTCCATCGCGAGCAGCTGTCGGCGCTCGAGGCCGACGAGGTGATCCTCAGCGACAGCGCGGCCCAGCTCCGGGGCGGGTTGACCCCCGGCGACACACTCTTGTTCGAGAGCGGTCAGGAGCTCACCGTGGCCGCCCTCGTCCCCGAGAGCGACATCGCCGCAGCCGAGATGGCGGTCACCGAGACGACGGCCGACGATCTCCGGCCGGCCGACGACAGCTTCATCCTGGTGGAGCACGACGGCGACGCCGAACAGATCCGGGCCGAGATGCGTGACGAGTGGACCGATCTCGACCGCGCCACCGTCAGCGACCTGGCCGTGGTGCCGGTCAAGGGCCTCGCCTACCTGCGGGGCCGCCCCGACTCGACGCCACACCTCGTGCTCAAGGAACGGTTCGGCGAGTTCACCTTCGTGCCCTACGACGAAGAGCACAGCGTGCCCGATCCCGACTGGGTGGCGGCCAACGTCGCCTCGGCCACCATCGCTCCGCTCGGCACCATCCGCTGCCAGGCCGACACGCTTGCGTCGCTCGCCACCGCCATGGCCCAGATCGTGGAGCGAGACCTCGATGCCCTGATCGACCCAACCGGTCGACACCGGTGCTGGGAGCCTCTCGCCGACAACAGCGACATCGACGCATCGCACCTGTGGGGCATCGCCGTGGAGCTCGATCTACGAGACAACGTCAAGGTGGACGGGCACCGCTACCTCGACCTGGTGTCGACCATGCATGCCGCCGGGTTCCAATGGGGCGGCCACCCACCGGACAACCACCCCGGCCAGTTCGAGTGGAGCCCCCTCTCCCCCGACTGACACCCGCGCTGGGCGGGTGATGCCCCGCCATCGGTCGCGCCGCACCGGTGAGGAAGCGGGATCAGCGGGGCTTGGACAACGACCACTCGGTGGACATGCGCTCGAGCATGGCCATGGTGCCCTCGAACCCGGGAATGGTGTCGAGTCGCCGCTTGGCGTACCAGAACGAACCGAAGAAGGTCAGGAAACCGGTGACCATGCCGACCCCGCTACGGATGACGACGTAGCCACTGGCCGAAGAGTTGGCCAGCAACCACACATCCCACACCGACGTGAGGTACTCGTAGGCCGCCACCACCAGCGTGAGATGCACCATGGTCGAGCGGTAGATCGCGTGGGACCGCGTGGCCGCATCGAACGGGAACACGAAGGGCAACAGCATGGCGGCCAGCGGTCGGCCGATCACCACCGAACCCACGAAGATGGTGCCGATCAGCACCTTGGTGCCGATGCCGATCCCGAAGTACACATCCTCGGAATCGAAGGCCACACCCAACGCACCCCTCACCACCAGGAACGCCAGGATGAGGGGCAGGAAGCGCCCGATGGGCAGCCCTCGTCGCCAACGACCCACCATGGTGTACATACCCCACACCGTTGCCGCCACGATGGCCCACTTCAGCCCGGCGCCGTCACCCTGTACGCGATTGCCCAGCTGCTCGGCGCCGACGAACAGCAGCACCAGCATCAGCGACTCGAAGGCCGAACCGCCGTTCATCAGGTTGCCCGCCGATGGCGGGGAGTCGACGGACTCCGGGAGGTCGGGTTCGGTGGACATCTCGCCTCAGGGTAGAGCGCAGAACCAGTCGAGGTGCTCCGGCGGGACTTGCGTCGAGCCCGCCCGATACCATTCGGCCGGTCGGCCGCACAGGGGAGGACATCCGTGGGGACATTCGCCATCACCGGATCCGCATCGGGCATCGGCGCAGCCACAGCCGCGCGGCTCGAGGCGGCCGGCCACGATGTGATCGGGGTCGATGTCCGCGGCGCCGAGATCGAAGCCGACCTGGCCCACCCGGCGGGCCGGTCCAGCGCCGTGACGGCCGTGCTGGAGCGTTGCCAGGGCACCCTCGACGGCTTCGTGCCGTCGGCCGGTGTCGGTCCACCGTTCGACCCGGCCACCATGGCCGCCGTCAACTACTTCGGCGCCCAGGTCCTGCTCGAGCAACTCCGGCCCGCGCTGGCGGCATCAGGCGACGCGCAGGTGGTGGCGGTGTCGTCCAACTCGACGACCACGCAACCGAGCGTGCCCGCCCAGCTGGTCGAAGCCTTCCTGTCGGGTGACGAACCCGAGGCCCGCAGCCTGGCCGCGCAACTCGGTGATGCCGCGACCTATGCCGCCTCCAAGACCGCCCTGGCCCGCTGGGTGCGCCGCCATGCCCCCACCGCCGAGTGGGCAGGCAGCGGCATCCGTCTCAACGCCATCGCGCCGGGTGCCACCATGACCCCGCTGTTGCAGGCCGGCCTCGACGACGACACCTTCGGACCCCTCATCTCTGGGTTCCCGGTACCCACCGGAGGATTCGGCGATCCCGACCAGATCGCGGCGTGGATCGAGTTCATGCTGTGCGACAACGGCGCCAGGTTCATGTGTGGCGCCATCGTGTTCGTCGACGGCGGCACCGATGCGCTGGTGCGTCCCGACGCGTGGCCGGCCACCTACGACCTCTGATCCGCTGAGCTGGCCTCAGCCCGGCGTGCCCTGCCCAGCCAGGTGTTGGCGCAGCTCCGGGGTGAGGACAGCGCCGCTGCGCTCCACCAGCAGGCCCATCTCGTACCCGATCAGATCGACATCGGCCGAGTTGCTGGTCAGCACGGCCAGAGCGGCCCCCGAGCCGACGCGGGTGACGAACAGGTACGACTGCTCCATCACCACCATCACCTCGCGCACCGCTCCCACTCCCGAACCCTGGGTGGCCCCTTCGGCCAGCCCGATCGTGGCCGCAGCCACGGTTGCCAGTCGATCGGCGTCATCGCCCGGAAGGCGAGCCGAGCGAGCGATGGGCAGCCCATCGGTCGAGAACACCAGCGCGTGGTCGACGCCGGCCACCGTGTTGGCGTAGTTCTCCACCAGCCCGTTGAGTCGAGCGACTTCACCATGAAGATCAGTCATCGGTCACCTCCTGAGAGCCGTCGGCCCCACGCGAACGCGCCTGACCCCGTCGGTAGTTGTTCAGCATCTGGCGCAGCTGCTCGGGTGAGCGGGCCTGGGGAGCCTGTCGCTGAGCGATACCGACCATCGGCGAAGCTGCCACCGGTGCCGGCACGACCGATTCGGTGGCCGGGAAGGCGGGCCCGCCCGGCGTCGGCTGGGGCGCGGGGCGACGGGTGGGCAGCTGTGGTGATCCCCCGGCGGGTGGCTGCGGTGCCGCGGCTGGCGGTGGCGCACCCATCGGCTCGGGTTGCGGGCTTCTGACCGGCGACGGTGCCGTCGGCGGCGGCGCGGCGGCCGCCGGGGGCGCAGGCATCGGAGCGGGCCGCTGGCCCCTGACCGGCAACGGAGCCGTCGGAGCCGTCGGCGCGGTCGGCGGAGCCGGAGCAACCGCGCCGGGCTGGCGCTGAGGCATGGCCGGGGCCGCGCCTGGTGTCGGCGGGGCCGGCATGGGCTCCAACCGCGCATCGGGTGGAGGCGGAGGAGGCAGCGGCGCCGAAGCAGTGGGCGCGGGCAGCGGCGCCGAAGCAGTGGGCGCGGGCAGCGGCGCCGAAGCAGTGGGCGCGGGCAGCGGCGCGGGATCGGCACTCCGCGTGGGCAGCACCGGCGAAGGGCCGGGCGACATCACGGGGATGGGTGGGACCGGATCGATCGTCGAGCCCTCGCCGGGAGTCGACCCACCCACACTCGGCTGTGGTGCGGGCGGCACCGGGGCCGGCCGTGGCGGATGCGCAGCCGGGGCAGGCCCAGCAGCTGACAGCGGTCCGTGAGCGGGAGCTGCCTCGGTAGCGGGAGCGACCGGCGCGGGCGGAGGTGGCGCGACTCCTGCAGCTTGCACGCCAGCGGGGCCCAGGAGCGCGGCGGGGATGTCGACCACTGCCGTGATGCCACCGGCATCGGAGGTCTGGAGACCGACACGCAGGTCGAACTGTCGAGCCAGCCGGCTCACCACGGTGAAGCCCAACGAGCGGGACAGCGTGAGCCCCATCTCCGGAGGGCGCTGCAGCAGCTCGTTGTACTCGCCCAGCTGGTCAGCGCTGAGCCCCACGCCCTGGTCGCTCACCGAGATCCGGTAACCATCGCCGCGCAGCTGCCCGGTGACATCGACCCTGGAGGTCTCGGGCGAGTTCCGCAACGCGTTGTCCAGCAACTCGGCCAGAAGGTGGGACATGCCCGATGCGGCCGCGCCCTTCACCATCGCATCGTCGACACCGAGCACCTCGACTCGGTGGTACTGCTCCACTTCGCCGATGGCGACGCGCACCATGTCGGTCATCGAGACCGGGCGAGCCCGCACGTTGGTGGACCCCTCGTCGGCCAACACCAGCAGGCTCTCGGCGTTGCGGCGCATCCGGGCGGCCAGATGGTCCAGCTTGAACAGGCCAGCCAACGCGTCCGGGCTCCGCTCGCTGGCTTCGAGGTCGTCGATCACCTCGAGCTGTCGGTCGATCAGAGACTGATTCCTCCGAGCCAGCTGGACGAAGATGTCGCTGATCCCCCGCTTGAGGAGCTCACCCTGGCTCCTTGCCACCTCGGCGGTGGTCAGCTGGATGGAGTTGAAGGCACCACCGAGACGGCCGATCTCGTCGTCGCTGTCGACGTCGATGAGCGAGACCTCGGGCAACGTGGCGTTGACATCGCCCGAGCGGAGCTGCTCGATCAGAGCCGGGATCTGCACGCGGGACAGATCCTCGGCGGCTTCGGTCAGCTGGGTCAGCGGACGGGTGATGCGTCGAACCAGGAGGGCGGTGGCGGCCACCCCGATCACCAGGAATCCGAAGCCGAGCAGCAGACCACGGATGAGCAGCGACGTGGACTTGGAGTTGACGTCGTTCAGCGAGACGGCGAAGTCCACCGTTCGCACGTGTTCGCCATCGACCACGATCGGCTGGGCCACATGGATGGCGCCCTCGTACTCCCGTATTGCCGGCTCGGCCGTGCCGTCGGCATCGATTCCCGCCACGGCGGCACCGACCACACCCGACTCGTCCACCACGGTCTGGCCCACCAGTTCTGCCGAACCGCTGGCGTCGATCAGCACCTCGTTGTCGGGGGTCAACAACAGGGCGAAGTCGATGTCGGGCTGTTCAGCCAGGAAGTCGGCGACGTCCTGGAGACCATCACCGGAGGGGTCGGCCTGACGGATGAGCGGTTGACTGGCCACCAGCTCGGCGAGGACCTCGACCCGACGCTCCAGATCATGGCGCAGCGTCGATCGCTGGTACTGCACGGTCACGGCGACCAGCACCGTGATCATGCACAGCATCACCAGGGCAACGGTGGTGACGAATCGGGTCTGGAGCCCGGGCTGGACCAGACGTCGGAGCCGCAGGGGCACGCCGGTTGCTCGACCGGGCCCCGAGCTGGCCGAGCCCTTGCCCGGGATCAGGTCGCGAAGACGGTCCAGAGACAGGCCGGTCTTCTCTGAGCGCTTGATCATCGTCGGTATCCTCAACGGAGCCAGGGGTACTTCTTGTACTCATCGGCGTCCGCTGGAGATTCCTGACCAAAACCCCGACCGCTCGGCGGGGCCCGAACGAGATCGGGTCGGCCCGGCACCGCCGTGGCGGTGTCGGCGCCGGCAGGACCCCCGGTCGGCTATGGGTAGAGGGCCACCAACAGTGCGAGGTGACAGGTCACGCCCAGCACGACCAGCGCGTGCCAGATCTCGTGATACCCGAACACATCCGGGTCGGGATCGGGCCGACGAGCCCCCACCACGATGGCCCCGAACGTGTACATCAGGCCGCCGGCGGCCAGCAGGGCGAACTGACCGCCGCCGAGGGCGTTCCAGAGCCAGGGCACCAGCAGCACGGCGCCCCAGCCCAGGCTGAGGAACAGGGCGTTCATCAGCCCCCGCGGCGGGTGGAAGGGCACCCACTCGGCGCCGATTCCCATCGCCGCGCCCAGCCAGAACCAGGCGAGGGCGAAGGCGAGGGGCTTTCCGTCGAGGGTGAGCAGGACCACACCGGTGGCCTGCGCGGCGATGTCGAAGAAGATCGCCGAGTGGTCGAGACGGAACAACAGGTGGAACTGCTCGGCCGACCACTGCTTGTAGTGCACGACCGCACTCGTGCCGAACATCACCCACATGCCAGCGGAGAAGAAGCCGGTGGCCAGCGTGCTGCGGGCATCGGGAGCGAGGACCAGGCACGCCACGCCGACCGGCAACGAAACGAAGAAGGCCCAGCGATGGATGACGCCGCGCCACCGGGGCCGGGGCAGGCTGAGGGCACGCTCGACCGACGGCGAGAGCTCGGGCTGTCGACCCCGGCTCACGGCAGGTGCCCATTGGTCATCGTGCGCACCAGGGCATCGACCAACTGGTCGAGCTCGGCGGCACAGGCATCGAACACATCCTGCTCGCCGGCCGCCGGGTCGATCACCTCTTCCCATGGCTCGACCTCGACGCCGCCCAGTTCGAGGCTTGGATCCGCCGCGGGAGCGGCCCGTCGGTGGTCGGCAGGTCGCGCACCAGCCGCTTGAGCGTGGCGGCCCGGTCGGCCCCCTCCGGGTGCTTCCTCCTGATCCAGTGGACGTGGGACGGTTCCATCACCACCAGCAGATCGGCGCCGGCCACCTGCTGCTCGTCGAGCTGGCGACTGCGATGGTCCGGGTCGGCCAGTCCCAGACCCCGGAGGGCGTTTCGTGTCCGCTGGCTCATCGGCAGCCCGTCGACCACCAGGGTCCCGGCACCCGATGTCGTGAAGTGGCCGCCGGCGCGATGGGCGAACATCGCCCGGGCCATCACCGAACGAGCCGCGTTGCCAGTGCACACGAAGGTGATGTGAGGCATTTCCGACACGGTGATCCAGCGTAGGTCAGCAGGGGTCGTTCACTACGCCGAGCGGTGCCCGTCGAGGGGTCGGCGCACGAACAGGGCCTCGGCTTCAGCGGTACGTACGCCGTCGACGAGCAGTACCGCCTCGGCCCGCATCCGTCGGGCCCGTACCTCGGTTGGGCGGGCCTCGAAGACGAGCGGCGTCTCGAGCGGGGTGGGCCGGCGGTATCGAACCGTGAGCCGACCCGTGACGCCGCTGGGGCCATCGACCAATGACAGGCAGGCCCCGAGGATGTCGTCGAACAGGCCGGCGATGTACCCACCGTGCACCGCCCCAGGCGGACCCTCGTACATCCGACCACACACGACGCGGCCCCGCACCAATTCACCATCGGCGTCGCGATCTCGTTCGGTTCGCATCGGGGCGGCAAGCGGTTGGTGCTCGCCGCGAAAGAGGCTCCAGTTCCGCCATTGCTGCAATCTGGCCGCGTCGTCGACGCCGTCGGGCTGCTCGTACCACCGCGGTCGAGGCGACCCGACAATCGACGCTCGCGACCGGTCGAGGACATCGGCCAGCGCCGATGCGGCCGCCGGTTCCACATCGGTT
Source organism: Acidimicrobiia bacterium (assembly GCA_029858875.1). Classification (GTDB taxonomy): domain Bacteria; phylum Actinomycetota; class Acidimicrobiia; order Acidimicrobiales; family SHLQ01; genus JAOUEE01. Next base: position 3,581 of record JAOUEE010000016.1, on the reverse strand, counting down.
CGATGGAGATCATCGAGGAGGCCGCGCAGGGTGTCGGCCAGGCGGGCGGCCGGGTCCGTCATGGCGTGTCGGTGCGGGTACGCCACAGCCACACCGCCACGCCGGTGGTTCCCCCGATGATCAGGGCGAAGATGACGGCCGCCCGCAGCGTGAGGCGATCACCCTCGCGGCGCACGGCGAGCGGGTCGTCCACCACCGGGAAGGCGTCGGTGTCGATCGGGATCGGTCGGGCCTCGCGAAAGGAGAGCTCGCCGTCGAAGGGCACCGATGCCGCACGAGTGCCGCCGCACGGGTCGACGGCCACCACGGCTGCGGGGAGGTCCGAACGGGCATCGGTGGCGAACACCAGGTATTCGCGATCACGTTCGAAGTGCATGGAGCACCCGTCTGACTCGGGAGGAACAGCCACCAACTGCTCGGGGCCTACTCGCCCTTTGGCCACACCGGTGACGACGAACGACCAGCCGTCGGCGGGCCGGGAACCGTCGGGAATCGCCAGCTCGACCGGTGCCACGGCGCGAGCGGTGAAGACGTACACCGCCTGTTCGAATGCCTCGGCATCGCTTCGCGGGCCCGCACAGGTGCACGACGACTCCTGCGCGGTCGCCGCGGCCGGCGCCGACAGGGCGACGACAACCACGAGCAGGGAGAGAACAGGCCGCAGCACCGACACAGGCTACTGGCCCGCCTCGCACACAATGAGCAAAACGACTCATGCAGAACGGGCTCGAACGCGACGATCATGGTGATCCAGGGAATGCAGACCGGGCCCGGCGAGTGGCTCCGCCCCCGCCGGGCCCGGGTTCCCAGGAGATGATGATCATGTGCGAATGCCAACTGTGCGGATCACGCGAGGGCCGCGAGCGGCCCGGCCGACTCGGCCGATACGCCGTGACCTGCCAGGCGTGCGAGGACCGCCGGGGGTCCCACCTCGTGGGTAGCCCCAACGGCTACCGCGCCGCCACGCGCTGACCCGAGGCCACCAGAACCCGGCGGCTCAGCCGGTCGGCCCCAGAACGGCATCGGCCACTCGTTGCCGATGCCAGGTCGCGTCACCCCACGATGCGGCCAGGGCCCAGCCCCGTTTCAGCCAGAGCTGGAGGTCGTACTCGACCGTGTAGCCGATGGCGCCGTGGCACTGGAGGGCATGACGACAGGCCAGGTCCACGGCGTCGGACGCCAGCGCCTTGGCGGTCGACACCTCGAGCGTCAGCTCCGGATGCTCGTTGGCCACGCACCAGGCGGCTCGGTACGTGACCGGTCGGGCGAATTCGATCGCCAGGCCGACATTGGCCAGGTGATGCTTCACCGCTTGGTTGACGCCGACGGGCTTGCCGAACTGCTGACGGTCCTGCACGTACGCAACGGTGAGGTCGAGGAGTTGCTGGGCGATGCCCAAGCACTGAGCGGCCGCGGCCAATGCACCTCGGTCGAAGGCACGAGCGACGAGGGCCGGGTCGGTGCTCAGGCTGGACTCCGTGGACGGCGTCCACCGGACCCGACCGAGGCGTCGCGATTCGTCGACGGAGCGGGTCGATTCCACCGTGTAGTCGGCCCGCTCGACCAGGTGCAGTGCGTCGCCGTGCTGCAAGACCAAGGCGCCGGCCTCCTCGGCGCCGGACACATACGGGGACTGCTCGAGCCCGACCGAGATGGTGATCTCGCCGGCCGCCGCCGGGCCGAGAAGCGGGTGATCCGGCGCCGCATCGGCAACCGTGGGCACCGCCACTGCGGTGTGTTCGGCCAACGGTTCGGGCAGGGCGGCCCGGCCGGCTTCTTCGAGCAGGAGGACCAGGTCGACCTCGTTCAGACCCAACCCACCGGCCGCATCGGGGGCCGTCAACCCCACGACGCCCATGTCGGCCAGCTGACCCCACAACCCGTCGACGCGACCGCTGCGGTTCTCCCAGGCGGCCCGGACGGCCGTCGGCGTGCACTTGTCGGCCAACAGCTCCCGAACCGTGTCTCGGAACAGGTACTGATCCTCGGTGAAGGTGAAGTCCACAGGTCTGTCTCCTCCTGCTGGGATGGCACTGCCGCCCGGTCGATCACGGAGACAGTAGGACACAACGCCACCAACGACCGCCTCGGCATCGACGCCTGCCGGCAGCTCTTCGCCACCTCGACACCCGGGCCCTACAGTGAGCAGATGCCACACTGCGTGACCAGTCGGCCACGATCCAAGCGGCTGGGTCGGCGGGTCCGTCGACCGGGCCGCACGATCGATCGGCGGCCGGCGCACCGGAGTCGCCCGGACCGGGCGGGACACGCAGCTCATCGTGGGTCCATCGTCGATGTCTCGCCGCGTCACCGCTGATGCACACCGACCCGTCGGCACTCGACCGACCACCGTCCGACGACGGCCCCACGCCCGGCGGGGATCCGGTCGCTGACGACGCATGGGCCAAGGGCGCCTTCGCGGTCGCCCTCGCCGCCGGCTTCGTCCTCATCCTGTATCTCGGCCGCGACATGTGGTTCAAGGGCGACGAGTGGTACTTCCTCGCCGACCGTGACGCAGGCGACCTCGGGGATCTGTTCCGGCCCCACAACCTGGTGCACTGGACCACCCTCCCGGTCCTGTTCTATCGCGCCGTGTATCGGGCGTTCGGGCTACACAGCTACCTGGCGTATCAGGTACCGCTGGTGTTGCTCCACGTCGGCATCGCCTGGCAGTTGCGTCGGATCATGCTCCGATCCCGAGCCGATCCCTGGATCGCCACCGCCGCGGCGACTGCCTTCCTCCTGTTCGGATCTGGTTTCCCCAACATGATCTGGGCCTTTCAGATCAGCCTCAACGGCTCGCTCTTCCTCGGGCTCACACACCTCCTGCTCGCCACCCACGACGGTCCACTCGACCGGCGCGACGGCCTCGGACTGCTGGCGGGGGCACTGGGGTTGCTCTGTTCGGGCGTCGCCGTGACCATGGTGATCATCGTCGGTCTCGCCGTCCTCCTGCGGCGGGGCGTGCGACCGGCACTCATCCACACGGTCCCACTCGCGACCATCTACCTGATCTGGTGGTTCGGGTATGCCCGCAGCGACGAGGCCGATGCGCTCGAACGAGGCAGTCCCGACCAGTGGGTGGAGTTCGTCTGGATCGGCATGAAGAGCACGTTCGCCGAGCTCGGACAGCTACCGCTGGTCGGGCTCGGCCTGGCGGTCATGCTCGTCGTCGGCATGCTGCTGGCTTGGGAGCCTCGTCGGCATCTGCGCCCTCCAGCGGCACTCGCCGCGCCCTTGGCCATGTTGGCCGGCGCGGTCGTGTTTCTCTTCATCACTGCGCTCGGGCGGGTCGCCTCGGCCCTCGGAGCGCTGGACCTGGTGCTGGGACCGGAGGCGGGCGCCTCACCGCGGTACCTGTACATGGTGGCCGCCCTGATACTGCCCGCCCTGGCCGTCGCCGCCACCGCATCGAGCCGCGGCCGCCCGATGGTGCTGGTCGCGGCATGCCTGGTGTTCCTGGTCGGCATTCCCGGCAACATCGACGCGCTCGCCAATCCCGACGGCCTGAGCTTCGACGACGACGTCATCGCCTTCAACCGCAACCTGGTGCTCAGCTTCCCTCGCTCACCCGTCGCCGA
>JAOUEE010000015.1 GCA_029858875.1 Acidimicrobiia bacterium | reverse complement strand
CGAGTACCCACCGACAACCATGTCTTCGGTTGCCTCGCGGGGACTGACGACGGCCGCGGGGTGCAGTCGGAGGGCTTCCCGCATTGTTCTGTTCGCGAGGTCGAGCCGTTGCGGCGTTTCGGCGTCGGCTGTCGCGGGCTGATCGAGTGGGCCGAAGACAGTGTCGGCTTCGGCTCGGAGTCGCCCCCAGAGTCCGGGTTCGAGTGAGATGCACCAGAACATCCATGCGAGCGATGCCGACGTCGTGTCGAACCCGGCCCCGATGAGCGTGACGACCTGGTCGCGGATCTCGCTGTCGCTGAGATCTCCCTCCCTGACCAGCGATGCCAGTACGTCGAGCGGGTCATCGGAGGATTTGGTCCGCAGGTGGGCGATCTGTTCGTCGATGATCGCGTCGATGGCCCGGCGGTCCTGGCGGACCTTGGCGCGCTTGGTCCCGGGGAACGGATGTGGTATCTGACGTGCTGCCGGTGACTCGATGTAGTCCTGTGATCGTCGGAACAGTTCGCTGAGCTCGACCGAGCGGCCCGCGAGCCGCTCGCCGAAGAACGACCGGACTGCGAGCTCGAACAGCAGCGACCGACCGGCGCCGTAGAGGTCGACCGTCTCACTCGAAGCCCCGAGATCGGCGATGACCCGGTTGATTGCTGCGTCGGTGCGCTCGACGATCATGGGGATCCACCCGTTCAGACGTCGTCGGCTGAACGCCCCCTGCACCGATGATCGTCGACGCTTGTGGGCTGCCCCGTCGGACACGAGCATCGATTCCTTGCCGACGATGAAACCCAGCAGGTTGAACTTGTGTGCCCAGCGGAACTGGTCGGTCGACATGGCGAACATCTCGCGCATCGCAGCGGGCTCGCCCACCACCGCCATTCGAACCGGTCCGCCGCCGATGGAGAAGTTCGGGCCGTGTCGGTTCGCGAGGTCTTCGAGCACCGGTACCGGGTCGACGAACATCCGCCGGAAGAGACCCGGAAGTTCTCGCAGCGGCGGGTGTGGCAGCGCATCAACGGTCGACATGTCATCTCCTCACGTACCGGTCACTGTGAGTCTGCACGAAGCCGGGGCATCGCGACCTGCTGCACGGAGGACGCATCCGTTCGTTGGTCGCCCGGGAGGTGGCCGCTAGCTAGCGGGGACCTTGAGTGGGACGTTCGGCGCGGGGCAATCTGAGCGCATGACCATCAGTCCGCAAGATTCGCCGTTCCGGTTCGATAGGAGGGTCGCCAACATCGCCCGCGACTGGTCCATGGCGATCGCGCCGGCTCCGCCGGGGCGCTGCGACGAATCGATGGCTACACGGTCGGGATCGCCAACGGCATCGACGGGCCGTGCCCACGTCCGCTGCGTGTCACCGGCAGCATCGACGACGGCACGCTCCAGCGCTCGATCTTCCCGCTGTCCGGGGACTTCGTCACGCCCCCCGATGCGTCCTTCAGCGAGTGACCATGCGACCGGCGCACCGGGGCCTCACTGAGGTGCAACAACTGCTGCCCTGGGAGTTCACCCAGGCCAGCAGTTGAACGGGAGAGTGGAGCTGGAGGGAATCGAACCCTCGTCCGCCAGGCAGTCACTGAACGCGATACGACCATTCCCGGTTCGAAGCTTGCGGCAGCTTCACCGCCGGATCGGAGGGCCTTGCGGCCGGCCGGCTGGTCTTTCCCTGCGGTCAGCGTTCTTTCACGCGGTCAGCGGTCTCTCCCTGCGGTCCTCCACTGCTTCTGTTGCCGGGCTGCAGTGGACTGGCCCCGCCAACCGTTACCGGTCGCGATGACTCTCGGCTACTTGACTAGGTCAGGCAGCGAGAGCGAGATCCTCATCGGCATCTCGTTGTTTGCCCCGTTTTTGGAGTCTGAGCAACTCCGGTCGCACGTCGCAGCTTCCGATCCCAACGTCGAAACCGATCAGCCCCGTTGTGCTGTGTGTCGATTGTCAAACAGCCCTCTCAGCCTACCGTCCCGGGACCAGGCCTCAGCCGCGGCGGTTGGCCTTGGCCATCTCGCGGCGGGCGTCGAGGTCGGCGTCGCGGCGGGCGATCTCCTGACGTCGATCGATGCTCTTCTTACCCCGCGCCACGGCCAGTTCGACCTTGGCCCGACCCTTGTGGAAGTACAGCCGCAGTGGCACCAGGGTGAGGCGTTCCTGATCGAGGCGGGGCCGGATGCGGTCGATCTCGCTGCGGTGCAACAGCAGCTTGCGGTGGCGATCGGGCTCGTGGCCGAACGCCTCTGACGTGGACTTCGAGTAGGGCGCGATGTGCAGACCCAGCAACCAGGCCTCGCCGTCGTCGATGCGCCCGTAACAGTCGTTCAGCTGCACCTTGGACTCGCGCAGCGACTTCACCTCGCTGCCCTTGAGCACCAGACCGGCTTCGTACACGTCGAGGATCTCGAAGTCCCGGCGGGCCACCCGATTGGTGGCCACCACCACGATGTCGGGGTCCTTGGGCGCCATGGGGGAGGAGCGTACCGGTGCGACTACCCTCGACCGTCGTGTTGACCCTCACCGACGCGGTGTTTCGCCAGATGCTGGCCCACGCCTACGACGGCCTGCCCGACGAGGCGTGTGGCATGTTCGCCGGTGGGTACGGTTCGGATCGGGTGGAGGTGTTCTACCCGATGACCAACAGTGCGCACTCCCAGAAGGTCTACGTGCTGGATGGTCACGAACAGCTCTCGGTCGAACGGGCGGCCGACGAGGCCGGGCTCTCGATCCTGGGTGTGATGCACAGTCACACCCACACCACGGCCTATCCATCACCCACCGATGTGGCCGATGCCGCAGCGGCCGATCCGCTCGGCGTGTACTTCTTCGTGATCGTTTCGCTGAAGCACCCCGAACCGGCATTGCGGGCCTACAAGATGCTCGACGGCGCCATCACCGAGCACCTGGTCGAGGTGGTCTGAGCAAACGCGGCTGGGTGGGAACACGAGCGGGACGTGCCGCGTTGGACCCTTCGCCGCTACAATTCTGACCAATACGGTCAGGATTACCCGCCGCCCGCTTCTGCCCTCCGGACGATCCCTTTCGGACCAACATGGTCATCCACGCCAACGTGCTCGGACTCATCGGTGACACCCCGATGGTCGACGTCAGTCAGCTCAGCCCCAACCCCAGGGTGCGCATCCTGGCCAAGATGGAGGACCGCAATCCCGGTGGCTCGGTGAAGGACCGCATCGCCAAGGCCATGATCGAAGATGCCGAAGCCGATGGGCGCCTCAGCCCCGGTCGCGTCATCATCGAGCCGTCGTCGGGCAACACGGGCATCGGTCTGGCCATGATCGCCCGGCTGAAGGGCTACCCGATCAAGATCGTCCTGCCCGAGAACGTCTCGCCCGAGCGGCGCCAGCTCCTCGAGATCTGGGGCGCCGAGATCATCCCCAGCCCCGGGGCCCAGGGGTCCAACGGCGCGGTGGCGTTGGCCCGTCGCCTGGCCGACGAGCACCCCGAGTGGGTGTTCCTCTACCAGTACGCGAACGAAGCCAACCCGCAGGCGCACTACGACACCACCGGTCCCGAGATCTACCGGGACGTGCCCGACATCACCCACTTCGTGGCCGGACTGGGTACCAGCGGCACGCTCATGGGGGTTGGTACCTACCTCAAGGAGCAGAACCCCGACATCCAGATCCTGGCCGTCGAGCCGCCCATCGGCGAACAGGTGGAGGGCTTGCGCAACCTCGACGAGGGCTACATCCCGCCGGTGTACGAGAAGTGGGGTGGGCCCGACCTGCTCGACGGGAAACGCATCGTTCGGCCCCGCGAGTCCATCGAGTTCACCCGTCGCCTGGCCGAGGAGTGCGCCATCTTCGCCGGCATCTCGGCCGGCGCGGCCGCGGCCGGTGCGGTGCGTGTGGCCGAGCGCATCGACGAGGGAACGATCGTGTTCATCGTCTGCGATGGCGGGTGGAAGTACCTCTCCACCGGCGCCTGGACCGATCCCATCGACGACGTGGTGGCTCGGGCCGAGAAGATCATCTACTTCTGAACATGCGACAATGACCTGATGCGGTCTCGACGAGGGGTACTGATCGTGGCGGGTTGCGCGGGCCTGGTCTTCGCCGGCTGCGGATCCGATCCCCAGGCCAGCTCCACCCCGGCTCCGGCGGCCATCGCGGATGGCGAACCGGGCGCCCCCGCACCCACGACCACCGATGCGACTGTGCGCACCACGGTGCCGCTGGTGTCGGTGCCAGACGTGGCACGCGACGCGCCGGTCCCCACCGATGACTCGCGGTTGCCCACCACCACCCCAGCCGACGCCGGCCCGACGCCATCGCCCCCCGTGGCCAACCCGGCGACGACGGCGCCGCCGACTCCTGCACCACCGTCTCCGGCATCCTCCAGCACGCTGGCCCCCGGCCTCATCGACGACCTCGAGGACTTCATCGCAACGGTTCCCACCGTCGCGCCGGCCGAGGGGGAAGGAACCGCCATCCGGGCCACCATCGAGCCTGTCGACGGGTTGGCCGTCGGCGATGTCGTCACCATCGAGGCCAGCAATCTGCCGCCGGGCCAGTGGATGGCCTGGGGTCAGTGCAGCGAGCTGGGAATCGACTCCGTCGACTTCGATGTCCTCCTCGCCGCCTGTGGTGGCTTCGGGTTCGACCTGTCGTCCACCGATGGCACCGCCTCGGTCGAGGTGCGGGTGCTGGCAGGAGTGGGTGGGGTCGACTGTGCCGTCGACGACTGTTACATCGGCATCGTCGTGTTCCCCGGCACCGACGACTACCGACGCTATGAGCGCATCTCCCTGGCGGGCTGACCACTAGGCTTATCCCGTGGACGAGCGCCCCATCGGGATGTTCGATTCCGGATTCGGGGGCCTCACGGTGGCCCGGGCCCTGATCGATCTGCTGCCCGAAGAGAACCTGGTGTACGTCGGCGACACCGGTCGCTATCCCTACGGATCGCGACCCCTCGACGAGGTGCGCTCGTTCGCCGACGAGATCAGCCGGTACCTGATCCAGGCCCACGACGCCAAGCTCATCATCGTGGCGTGCAACACCGCCTCGGCTGCGGCGCTGGCGCCGCTCCAGGACCGGCTCGATCGCCCCGTGGTGGGGGTCATCGACCCCGGTGTGCAATCCCTGCTCACCGTCACCAACACGGGCCGCATCGGCGTGATCGGCACCGTGGGCACCATCGGCAGCGGGGCCTATCAGGACGTGGTGGCCCGCCACCGACCCGATGTCGAGCTCACCTGCGCGGCCTGCCCCGGCTTCGTGGAGTTCGTCGAACGGGGGGAGACCCGCACCGATCAGGTTCGGGTGCTGGCCGAGCGCCTGTTGGCGCCTGTGGTGGAGGCGAAGGTCGATTCCCTGCTGCTGGGCTGCACGCACTACCCCTTCCTGTCGCGCACCATCGGTGAGGTGATGGGCCGCGATGTCGTGCTGGTGTCCTCGGCCGACGAGACCGCGTTCGCCGTCCGCCGCATCCTCGCCGGCACCGATCGGGCCCGCCGGGCTTCGGCCCCGGCCTACCACCGCTTCCTCAGCTCCGGTGATGTGCGATGGTTCGAGCGACTCGGTCGCCGTTTGCTCGGGCCCGAGCTCCTTCGCGCCGAAGCATGGACATGGCCATCATGAGGAGTCGCGCATCGTGAAGGTGACCGTCCTGGGCAACTCGGGGACCTATGCCGGTCCCGGCCAGGCCTGCACCGGTCTGCTCGTGCAGGGCGGCGGCGTGAACGTCCTGCTCGACTGTGGTCCCGGCGTGGTGGCCAACCTGCAATGCCATCTACCGCTCACCGAGATCGACGCGGTCGTGCTCACCCACAGCCACCCCGATCACTGGCTGGACTTCCCCGTGCTGCGCAATGCCTTGCGGTACTGCCTGCTGGCCGACGGGATCGCCGCCTACGGCACCGCCGACACCTTCGAGAAGGCATGCGTCGTCCTCGACGACGAACTGGCCCCCACGTTCCAGTGGACCACCATCGATCCGCAGAGCCGGCTCACCATCGGTGCCCAGCAGTGGCGCTTCGTGCTCACCGACCATCCCGTCGAGACCCTTGCTCCCCGCGTCGATGCCGAGGGTGTCAGTTTCGCCTTCTCCGCCGACACCGGTCCGGACGTGGCTGCCGAGGACCTCGGCCCGGACCTCGACCTCTTCATCTGTGAGGCCTCGTTGCCGGTGGCGCTCGAGGGCATGGCCCCGCACGTGAGTGGTCGCGAGGCCGCCATCCTCGCCCGCGCCGCCGGTGCCCGACGGTTGGTGATCACTCACGTGGTGCCGGGCAACGACGCCGACAAGCACCGCACCGAGGCGGAGATGGAATACGGTGCTCCGGTCGAGATCGCCACCATCGGCGCCGTCTTCGACGTCTGATCGCCCCTCGTGGGCTTCCTCGATCCCTGGAGATGCCGTGAGACCCGACGGTCGCCGTCCCGATGAGCTGCGCCCGGTCACGTTCGAACGTGACTTCACCACCATGGCCCATGGCTCGACGCTGGTGTCGTTCGGTGAGACCCGGGTGCTGTGCACCGCCTCCATCGAGGACGACGTGCCCCGCTGGATGCGTGACACCGGGAAGGGCTGGGTGACCGCCGAGTACGCCATGTTGCCGGGTAGCTCGCCCGAACGGATCCGCCGACGTGAGTCGGGTCGCACCCAGGAGATCCAGCGCCTCATCGGTCGTTCGCTGCGCAGTGTGTGCGACATGGTGGCCCTCGGCGAACGCCAGGTCGTCGTCGACTGCGATGTGCTCCAGGCCGACGGGGGCACGCGCACCGCCTCGATCTGTGGCGGCTACGTGGCCCTCCACGACGCGCTCACCCGGCTGCAGCAGGCCGGCGAGCTGCGCACGCACCCGCTGGTCTCGCCGTGCGCCGCCGTCTCGGTTGGCGTCATCGATGGGGAGGCCCGGCTGGACCTGCCCTACACCGAGGATGTCAACGCCGACGTCGACATGAACGTGGTCATGACCGGCACCGGGGACTTCGTCGAGGTGCAGGGAACGGCCGAGGGAGCGACGTTCGGCCGGGCCATGTTGGATCGGCTGCTCGATCTGGCCTCCGCCGGCATCGCCGAGATCATCGAACTGCAGGCTCAGATCCTCGCCGGCCCGCCATCGCCCCGGTCTTCGTCGCGTTGACCGCACCGTCCGACCTCGAATTCGTCGTGGCCAGCGCCAACCCCGACAAGGTGGCGGAGATCCAGCAGGTGTTCGGAGACCGATTCGTCCTGCTGCCCCGGCCGGTCGAGCTGCCCGATGTGGTGGAGGACGGCGAGACACTCGAGGCCAACGCCCGGCTGAAGGCCGTGGCCGTGGCCATCGCCACCGGCCGCCCCGCGGTGGCCGACGACACCGGCCTGGAGGTCGACGCGTTGGCCGGTGCCCCAGGCGTGCACTCGGCTCGCTTCGCGGGTGAGGCGGCAATCGCCGCCGACAACATGACCAAGCTGCTCGATGCGCTGCACGGGCGACCCGACGCCGATCGTGCCGCCCGGTTCCACACCGTGGCCCTGGCCCGATGGCCCACCGGGGACGAGGTGGTGGCCCACGGGGTGTGTGAGGGACGCATCACCACCGAGCGCCGGGGCGAGGGCGGCTTCGGCTACGACCCGATCTTCGAGCCGCGCGAAGGCGGCGGCCGCACCTTCGCCGAGATGGGCCAGGCCAAACACGCCATCTCCCATCGAGCGCGGGCCTTCCGGGCGCTGGCCGCCGCCCTCGCCTGAGACCGGCGGGCGTCACCCCAGTCGTTCGAGCAGGGCATCGATCGGCTGCGGTCGGCCGTAGAGGAATCCCTGCCCTCGCTCGGCCCCCATCTCCCGCAGCGCATCTCGTTGGGCGGGTGTCTCGATGCCCTCGGCCACGACCGTGAGATCCAGCTCGTGGGCCAATGCGATCGTGGCGCTCACGATGGCGGTGTCGTCGGGACTGCGGCCCAGCCCGGCCACGAAGGTCCGATCGACCTTCACCTCGTGGATGGGGAGGCGACGGAGGTAGGAGAGGGACGAGAATCCGGTGCCGAAATCGTCGAGGGCCAGGCGGATGCCGCTCTCGGCCAACCGATGCAGGGTGGCCTCGGCGGTGGGATGGGCTTCGAGCAGCGTGGTCTCGGTGATCTCGAGGGTGAGTCGCGAGCCGGCCACCCCGGCGTCGTCGAGCGCACGGGCCACCGATCGGCCGAAGCGTGGTGCGCCCAGTTGGCGGGCCGACACGTTCACCGACAGTGACAGTGGTTCACCCGCGGCGGTGGTGGCATCGGCCAGGTCGATGATGGCATCGTCCAGGACCCGCTGCCCCAGCCTGGTGATGAGGCCGCTGTCCTCGGCCACGCCGATCAGGTGGGCGGCATCGACCACCTCGTCTCCATCGGCCAATCGCACCAGCGCCTCGGCGCCGATGAGGCCACCATCGGCCAGGTCGATGATCGGCTGGTAGTGGATGGCCAGGCCCGATCCGTCGAGGGCGGATCGCAACAGCTGCTCGGTGTGGAGTCTGCGGACGGCTCGGTGCCGCAGCTTGTCCTCGAAGATCTCGGCTCGGTCCCGACCCTGGTCCTTGGCCCGGTACAGCGCCGTGTCGCTGTCGCGCAGCAGCTCGTCGGCCGTGGTGTCGGCATCGGCGATGGCGATGCCCACGCTGGTGGACACGGTGGTGGACCCGCCGGCCAGCGAGACGGGCCGCCGCACCGCACGCCGTAGTCGCTGCGCGGTGACGATGGCATCGGTTCGGTCGGCCATGTCATCGAGGATCACCACGAACTCGTCACCCCCCAACCGGGCCACCAGATCGTGGGGCCGCACCGCCTTCTGGAGCCGGTCGGCGACGATGCGCAGCAGCTCGTCGCCCGCAGCGTGACCGAGTGAGTCGTTCACCACCTTGAAACGATCCAGATCGAGGAAGAGCGCCCCGACTTGGCGCCCACTGGCGCGGGCCCGGTCGAGGCGATCCTGGAGCTCGTGGACCAGCTTGGCTCGATTGGGCAGGCCGGTGAGCTCGTCGTGGAAGGCGCGGCGGGCGAGCGTATGGGTCGCCTCCACCCGATCGGTGATGTCGCGGGCGTTCACCACCAGTCCCTCGATGGCCGGGTTGTCGACCAGGTTGGTGATCACCACGTCCAGGTGACGCCACTCCAGGGTGTTGGCGCTGACTCGTAGCTCGGTGCTGACCGTGTGTCCGGGTGTCGCCAGCGCTTCGGCGATGGCATCGCGAGCGCGGCCCACGTCGTCGGCGTGCACCAGATCGAGCACGCTGACGCCGATGAGGCTCACCGGTTGCACATCCAGGGCCCGACTGACGGCCGGACTGGCGTAGATGAACCGAGCTTCGGGATCGGTGACGCACACCAGGTCGGTGGCGTGTTCCACCATGGCGGCCAGGCGCATCTCGCCGGCCTCGACCCGTCGCTCGGCTCGGCGCAGCGCACCCAGATCGCGACCCACGAAGGACAGGGCCTCCACCACTCCCTGCTCATCGGGATGGCTGGCCAGCAGGACCGACATCGGATGGTCGGCGTCGTCGTCGTCGATGAGGGTGAGCTCACCGTGCCAGCTCCCGTGGGCGTGGACCTCCGGGATGGCGAGGGCGAGGTACCGGGCCTGGCTCCACTCGTCGAGATGATCGATGATCGTCGGGGAGGTGCCCACCAGGTCGGCGGCCGTCCGGTTCCGCCAGGTGAGCTGCTGTCCGGTGGGATCGAGTACGAACACCACGTCGGCGCTGGCCTCGAGGAGGCGGGAAAGTTCCTGGGCCCGCCTGACCTCGGCCCGGTCGCCGGTGATGTCGGTGAAGGTGAGCAGGGTCCCCGACTGGCCCAGGGCGGTCATCATCACCTCGGTCCAGCGAAACCGGCCGTCGGTTCCGATGAGGCGGAGGCGGCCACGTCGGCCGCTCCCGTCGCGTCCGATGGTGGCCGCCGCCTCCAGGAAATCGGCCCGTCCGTCGCGATCGATGGCTTGCTGCCACCCCGTTCCCTGTGCTGCTTCGGGGGCCTGACCGGTCAGGCCACACCACCTCGGGTTGACGACCACTGCCGCCATGTTGGTGTCGATCAGCAGCGCGGCGACAGGACTGCGGGCGACCACGGTGTGCGCCGTGGTCGCCCGGCCCTGGTGTTCAGTCTCGGCCATGAGGCTCGGGCATCACTCGCAATCGATGTAGGCCTCGCCGGCCACGCATCGGTCGGTTCCCGGGCCGCCACCGAGTCGATCGATGCCCGGGCCACCGTTGAGCTGGTCGTTTCCGACCTGGCCGAACAGGCGATCGTCGCCGCTCCGCCCGAAGAGCCGGTCGCTACCGCTGCCGCCGAACCCGCGGTCGTTGCCGGCGCCACCGAAGAGCCGGTCGCTCGACTGTGCCCCCCGCAGGGTGTCGTCGCCCACGCCGCCCAGGAGCCGGTCTCGTCCGCCGCCGCCGAGGAGGATGTCGTCCCCCGCGAAGCCGCAGATCACGTCGTTGTACTCGGTGCCGGTGAGCACGTCGTCGCCCGGTGTCCCCGAGATCGAGCATTCGATCGGAGTGCGCCCCGCCCCGGTGCTGAGGGCGAACGCGGTGCGGGCCCGGCTGTTCTCCCGACCGGCGAACCCTTCCTCGAAGCTGAACACGTCGGACCGGAAGTCCACGTCGCGATCGTCCTCCGACCCGAACACGCCATCGCGTCCCACCCCGACGAAGGCGGCCAGGTCGCCGCCGGAATCCATGATGTTGAAGGTTCGGTTCGAGTTGTCGGTGTGCCAGTTGCCCAGCAGGTGCCCCGCTTCGTGGGCCGCGATGTTGCCGACGCCGACGCCGACCAGGTCGATCCTGGACGCCGACGGATCGATGGCGAAGTCGTTGAGACCACCCTGACCGGCGGGTAGCCCCAGGAAGTCGAGCAGCACGAGGGCCACCTCGGAGGTGTCGAAGTTGCCGGGGTCGATGCTCTGGGCGATGCCGACGGTGAAGATGCCCGACTCGGGGATGCTGCCCCCGATGACGAGTCGGGTGACGTCGGCCCGGTTGCCCGGGTCGGCATGATCGCGGCTGTTCGTGATGATCACGTCGTGTTCGCCGCCCCGTCCGGTGATGTCCCGGTCGCCATTGGCGGCAAGGGCCTTGAGATCGTGGGACAGATTCTCCTCGACGACCTCGATCACCCGATCGATGACGGCGTTCTCGGCGGCCGGACGCAGCCCCCACCGGAACAGGAAGCCGCGAAGGGGTGAGAGGTACGCCTGCGGTGTCACGCCGCCGAACACCGTGGTGTCAACCACGGCTCCGTCGAAGTCGAGGAAGAGCTCCTGCGTGGCCGTGTCGTCGCGATCGGACAGACCGCTGGAGGCGGCCCGCAGCTCGACCTGGTAGCGGCCACCGGAGCCTCCGGAGACCTGGATGGCATGGCGTCCCGATCGGGCCGCGACGTGGTCGAGCCCGATGTGGCCCTGATGCCCCAGCGGCGACTCGTCCGGATAGATGAAGGCCGCGGTCTGGGACGACCCCATCGCCAGTTCGCCATCGGGTCCGATCAGATCCACGTTCGCGGGCGTGCCGGCCACGGCCACACTGAGCGCATCGCCGGCCTCCAGGTCGACGAGATAGGTGTCGACGTCACCCGCCGACCCGGCGACGTCCACGCCGAGATCCACCTCGTACTCGCCGTTGGACACGCCGGTGTCGCCCGAGGCCGGGTCGAAGGGGTCGAGCGGCAGGGCGCAGCAGCCGGTGACCATGGCGAAGTACTCGTCATCGGCCGGCGCCGGTACCTCGAGATAGCTGTCGAGGCCGTCGAAGTCGTCGTTGGCCGCGATGAGATCGCCGGTGGAGGACCACAAGGCGACGAGGGCGTCGACCGGAACGTCCACGTCGGAGGTGTCGATGTCGATCACGATCGTGTCGCCGGCGCTGACCGGACCCAGCGCGAAGAAGTCGAAGTCGGCCAGGTAGGCGGTGTCGCCCACCACTCCGGTGAAGCGCGAGGCCACGCCCGGGGTGAGGGTGGTCTCGTTGGCCAACGGGATGGATCCGTCGTCTTCAACCGACGCGCCGGCGACGTCGGGGGCGGGTGTGCGGATCAGCGATCCGTAGATCCGGGCCCGGTCCTGATCCCGGAGGCCGGTGCCGAAACCGCGCACGAGCTCGCCCCGTGCCACCACCTCGTTGGCGCCGGTCGTGCCCCGCTTCTCCTTCTCCTGGTAGTCGAGCTCACCGGGAACGGGAGCGGACGCCCGCGACGCCGCGCGGCGTGACCCTTCGGCGAGGGCGCGCCACAGCACGACCTCGGCGGGATCGCGGTTGGGGACGATCGAGAGGTAGGGGTTGGGGCCCAGCGCGGAGAGCTGCGCAGGCGTGACCGTGCCCTTGTTCGCGGCGATCTCGTTGTAGGTGCGGATGGGCTCATTGGTCGGTCGGCGTTCGGCTGGTTCCTGGGAGCCGGCGGCGGTCGGCGCCACCAGTCCGAGGAGGACGCACAACAGCGTCGCCATGAGCAGAATGGGGTGCTTGACCATCAGGGGAGCCTCACCTCGTGTGATCCGCCGCCGGGTGGTCCCAGACGGTGTCGGCAAGTTAGCACCGTCGCTCACCTCCCGAAGGCAGCCTCGCAGGAGGCTGTGCAGGGTGCGGACGGGGGGACTCGAACCCCCATGTCCTTTCGGACACCAGGACCTAAACCTGGCGCGTATACCAGTTCCGCCACGTCCGCGGCTTGCTCAGGATAGTGCCGCCCGGCAGGCACCGACGGGGGATGCCGGCGGGCGCCGTTCGCTTCGCAACGGGCGGTAGCCTGCGGACATCACTTTGCGAGAAGGAGCGTGATGGAGTCGAGCGAGTTGCATCCTCCGATGATGGCCGCTGATCTGATCGAAGCGGCCGGCCGCACCGACATCTACCGCGAGCTGCTCAAGGTTCGCATCGTGTTCCTGGGCACCGATGTGAACGACGAGATCGCCAACTACATCAGCGCCCAGATGCTCTATCTCGAGGGTCAGGACCCCGAGAAGCCCATCTGGCTGTACATCAACTCTCCCGGCGGGTCGGTCACGGCCGGCATGGCCATCTACGACACCATGCAGTTCGTGGCACCCGAGGTGGGAACCATCTGCCTGGGACTGGCGGCCTCCATGGGTCAGTTCCTCCTGTGCGCCGGCGCCCCGGGCCGCCGCTATGCCCTGCCCCACGCCCGCATCATGATGCATCAGCCCCTCGGTGGGGTGCGGGGCCAGGCCACCGACATCGCCATCCAGGCCGAGCAGATGGCCCTCACCAAGAAGCTGCTCCAGCAACGCATCGCCGAGCACACCGGCCAGGACGTGGCCACCATCGAGGCCGACAGCGACCGCGACCGGTGGTTCACCGCCGACGAGGCCAAGGACTACGGCATCATCGACCACGTCATCGTTCGTCGGGGCGAGATGGCCTGATACCGGCCCTCCAGTTCGGCGCTGGTCGCGCCGATGGAAGAGGGTGGCTCGATACACGGACTACCTGTACGCGGTGGCCGCGCTCCTGGTGATGTTGCTGGTCACCTTCGCTGTGGCCTGACCGCGGCTCAGGTCTGGGCGGCGACAGCGGCCCCCCGCAACGCCGCGATGGCGGGCTCGAGGCCCCGATCGTCGCCGAAGAGGGCGCTGCCCGAGACGAGCACGTTGGCCCCGGCCGTCACCACGTCGGTGACGGTGGCCGCCGAGACGCCGCCGTCGACCTCGATGTCGATGTCGAGGTCCCGCTCGACGATGAGCGAGCGCAGCCGGCGGATCTTGGGCTCCATCGAGGCGATGTAGCGCTGACCGCCGAATCCCGGATTCACGGTCATGATCAGCACCAGGTCGACCATGTCCAGCACGTTGACGATGGCCTCGACCGGGGTGTGCGGGTTGAGAGAAACCGCAGGGTGCATGCCGAGATCGGCGATGGCGGCCAGGGTGCGGTGCAGATGATCGCACGCCTCGGCGTGGACGATGAGGGTCTGGCACCCGGCCTCGGCGTAGGCGCCGAGGAGGTGGTCGGGCTTCACCACCATCAAGTGGGCCTCGAACGGGGTGGCCACCAGTGGACGAACGGCGGCAATCACCGGCGGACCGATGGTGAGGTTGGGCACGAAGACCCCGTCCATCACGTCCCAGTGGATGCGGTCGGCGCCGGCCTTCTCGAGCGCCAGGCACTCGTCGCCGAGCTTGGCGAAGTCGGCGGACAGAACAGACGGGGAGATCGCTATCGGGCGGTTCGTGCTCATCGTTGCGACGATACCCTGCCGTGGTGATCGAGCTGGTGGTGCACGGGGTGTCGTCCGACGGGGCCGGGGTCGGACGTGACGCCGACGGCCGGGTCGTGTTCGTGCCCGGGGCGCTGGTCGACGAGCGGGTGGCGGTGACCGTCGTCGAGGAGAAGAAGCGTCACGCGGTGGGCCAGCTCGTGCAGGTGCTCGAGCCTTCGCCCGACCGCGTCGATCCCACCTGTGCCGAGGTGGAGCGCGGTTGTGGTGGTTGCGATCTGCGTCATGCCTCGATCGACGGCCAGCTGCGAATGAAGGAGCGCATCGTCCTCGACGCCCTCGAGCGCATCGGTCGTCTGTCCGAACATCCCGCTCCCACGCTGGTGCCCTTGGACCCCGACGGGTACCGCACCACGGCGCGGTGTGTCGTGGTCCATGGTCATGCCGGGTATCGCCATCGACGATCGGCCGAGGGCCTGGCCGTCGCCGCCTGCCCGGTGCTGCACCCTGGCCTGGAGGAACTGCTTGTCGATGGCGACTTCTCGGGGGTCCGGGAGGTGACGCTTCGGCTGGGGGCCCGCACCGGCGAACGGCTGGTCCTGGCCGACCCGACGGCGGCTGCGGTCGACGTCGCCCAGGATGTGGTCCTGGTGGGCGCCGACGAGCTGGAGGCGGGCCGGCGGGCCTGGTACCACGAGGAGGTTGCGGGTCGCCGTTGGCGCATCTCGGC
The DNA here is from genome assembly GCA_029858875.1 of Acidimicrobiia bacterium. Classification (GTDB taxonomy): domain Bacteria; phylum Actinomycetota; class Acidimicrobiia; order Acidimicrobiales; family SHLQ01; genus JAOUEE01. Next base: position 7,525 of record JAOUEE010000015.1, on the reverse strand, counting down.
TCGGTCGTTCTTCCAGGCCAGCCCCGAAGGGGCCGAGGCGCTGGCATCGGTCGTCGGCGCAATGGTCGGAGCGGGTGACGGGCCGCTCGTCGACCTCTACGGCGGGGTGGGACTGTTCGCCGGAACCATCGGCTGGGCCGGCCCCATCACGCTCGTGGAGCGGGCGGCTTCCGCAGTGGCTGATGCCCGGGTCAATCTGGCCGACCGATCGGTGAAGATCCTGGCCTCGCCCGTCGAGCGCTGGAAGCCCAGTTCGGCCGACGTGGTGGTGGCCGACCCGGCCCGAGCCGGTCTGGGCCGCCGCAATGTCGAACAGATCGCCGCGACGGGCTGCGCGGTTGCCGTTCTGGTCAGTTGTGACGCGGGCGCGCTGGGTCGCGACGTGGGGCTGATGGTGCAGGCCGGGTTCGATCTCGATGCGATCACGCTGGTGGACCTGTTTCCCCAGACGTCGCGCGTCGAGGTGGTGACCCGCTTCGTGCGTGGCGCGTAGGTCGTCGGTCAGGGACGGACGTCGGAGCGATCGTCTATTCCGGTTTCTGTCGGTGCCGGTCTCATGTGCACCACGCGTTGCGGGAACGGGATGGCGATGTGTTCGGCCGCCAGCGTCTCGCGGATCGTGATGGCCACCTCGCTGATGGCGTGGCGGGCGCTGAGCTCTTCGCTCGGGTGCCAGAATCGAGCCACCAGGTCCACCCCGGAGTCACCGAAGCCGGTGACCAGTACGTCGGCGGGAAACCCGTCACCCAGGGCGTCGACGGCCTTGATGGCCCGCACGAGGGAGCGTTGGGCGTGACGCAGGTCGGTGTCGTAGGCAACCTGGAACGGCAGCACCGTTCGTCGGAACTCGTCGGCCGTCTGGTTGAGCAGCGGCTCGTCCAGCACCTTGAGATTGGGGACGTGGACGATCTCGCCGTCGAAGGTCTGCACCACCACGGCCCGGCTGTTGATGTCGATGACGGTGCCCCACTGCCCGTTGCTGGAGATCTGGTCACCCCGGCGTACCGGCCGTCGGGTGTGCAACAAGACGGCGGCGACCAGGTTGCCCAGCACCGGCTGGAGGGCCATGGCCAGGAGGATGCCGGTGATGCCGAGCGCACCGAGCAGCGGGCCGACCCGGATCTCCAGCAGGCTGAAGATGATGATCAGGGCGATGGCCAGCACGCCGGCCCCGACCAGCCGGGTGATGATGGATACGGCGTAGTCCTGGAATCCGAACGGCCGGGTGACGGTGTGGATCACCCGGGTCAGCACCAGGATCACGACGATGCTGGCCACCCCGACGGCCGCCGAGCCGACCCAGGCCGAGGTCGAGACGTCGGCGAGGATCATCGCCGCCGTCACCGGAGGAATCAGATCGGCCACGACACCCCGGTGAGCTCCTCGCTGATCTCCCACAGCCGGGTGGCATCGGCGTCGCGACAGGCCGCCTTCGTGGGTTGACGCACGACCGGATGGCCCTTCATCTCCCCGAACCCGCCGGGGCCGTAGTACTGACCGCCGGTCGCCGCCGGATCGGTGGCCGCCCGCAACGTGGGCAGCGCTCCCATGGCCGCCGATTGGGTGAACACCGCGGTCACCGGCTCGAGCTTCTGGAGCAGGGTCGGCAGATTGCGTGACAGCTCGGTCGCTGATCCGCCGGGGTGACAGGCGAGGGCGATGGCATCGGTGTCGGCCGCGGCCAGGCGGCGCTGGAGCTCTCGGATGAACAGGAGGTTGGCCAGTTTGGTCATGCCGTACTGACCGGTGCGGCGGTACTTCTTCTCGGCGTCGAGATCCTCGAAGTTCATCTTTCCGAATTTGTGGGCATTGCTCGACACCGACACCACCCGTCCCCCGTCGGCCGCCATGACCAGGTCGATCAGCTGCCCGGTGAGAGCGAAGTGGCCCAGGTGATTGGTGGCGAACTGCATCTCGTGCCCGTCGTCGCTCTGCCACCGGGGGGTCATCATGATGCCGGCGTTGTTGATGAGCAGGTGGATCTGGTCGGTGTCGGCCCGCACCACCGCTGCCGCCTCGCGCACCGAGGACAGCGACGACACGTCGATGGGGACCACCTCGACCATGGCACCCGGTGCGGCGGCCGCCAGACGCTCCACCGCGTCGGCTGCCTTTTCGGGATTGCGACAGCCCAGCAGGACCCGGGCGCCGTGCTGGGCCAGGGCGCGGGCCGCTTCGAACCCGATGCCGGTGTTGGCTCCGGTGATCAGGACGTTCCGGCCGGTCTGGTCGGGGATGTCGGCTTCGGTCCAGTCGGCCATCGCTCCTCCTCGGTGTGTCGGTGGGCGAGAACCTAGCCAACCCCGGGGGTCGGCGCGATCAGATCTGCCAATGGGTCACGCTTTCAGCGAGGCAGGCGACGGGCGATCCAGATCTCCTCGATCGGCCACCGCGACGCCCATTGGGCATCGGCGTAGTGGTAGCGGCTCTCGGAGTCGGCCTCGGCGTAGACCTCGATCAGGTCCAGGATCTCGAAGCCGGCCGAGCGCAGGAGTCGGATCCGGTCGCCGTGACTGATGTGGTACTCGACGCCGTCGTCGTCGGGCCAGGTGAACCGGTGCATGTCCCGCTGCGGGCGTCGGAGTCGGTTGTCGGGCTTGTCGGCCTCGTAGTCGGCCGTGCTCAGCATCTGGATCACGCTGTTGCCCAGGAACCACAGGAGACCGTCGTCGCGTAGGACACGGGCCGCCTCGGGGATCCATTCGTAGGGGTCGCACCAGATGGCGGCGCCGTACTCGTTGATGGCCACATCGAAGCTCTGGTCCCGGAACGGGACCTGGTTGGCGTCGCCGTGGACGAGCGGCAGGACCACACCGCGCGCGGCAGCCATGGCCGCCGCGGTGGCCAGTTGCCCGGGGGAGTTGTCGATTCCCGTCACCGTGCGGGCGCCGCCCTTCACGCAGTAGTTACCGACATAGGCCGTCCCGCAGCCCAGCTCGACGACGTCCTTGCCGGTCACGTCGGGCATGGCGCCGAGGCGAACGTCGGGGATGGCGAACATGCCCCATGTCGGAGCGTCCCGGTCCCATCCCCGATCGGCCGTCTCGGCGTACCAGTGGGCCTGGGCGTTCCAGTGCTCGCGGTTGGCGACCAGCTCGGGCTTGCGGGCCAGGGCCCGTCGCATGCGGATCTGTTCGGCGCCCGCCAGCGGTCGGTCGGTGAACTCGTACCAGTACGACGACCCGTCGTGGAGCCAGCCCTGCGCCGCGTAGAAGGCGCGGGTGGGGGCGACGTCGGCCAGGGTGCACAACAGCCCCTGGGTGCACCCGGCATCGACCAGGAGCCGGCAGCCGCAGTCGAGCAGGAGCCGGCCGACACCCGAGCGCCAGTGGTCGGGATGGACGTACAGGCTGAGGATCTCACCGACGTGATCGGGCTCGCCGACCGGCGCGGGGTCGACGGTGACGTAGCCCACCGCCCGGTCGTCGTCGTCGACGGCCACGACGAAGCGGTCAGGATGGTCGAGGGCCCACTGTCGCCACGCCTCGACCCGGTCGTGGGGACCGATGGCATCGAGCGCCTCGTCGGGGAGCACGCCGCGGTAGGCCGTCTGCCAACACCGGTTGTTGGCCTCGGCCACGGCTTCGGCATCATCGGGGCGCGCGGGGCGGAGCATCACGGACCCAGTCTGGTCGATGAGCGATCGGTCGGCGTGGCCCTTGACCGGAACGAAACGACTTCGTACCGTTGCGCCGACGCGCGAGCAGGGGAGCACCCGCATGGCCATGACCGACGCCCAGCGGACCGAGGAGTTCGAGGAACTCCTGGCCGAGACCAACACCGACGCCGAAGCGGCCTTCCGGGTGGTGGAGGACCACGCTGATGCCGTCTTCACCTGGGACTACGCCAAGGGGAAGCGGCCCCGGCTGGAGAAGCTGTACGAGAAGGCGAAGACGTCGCAGTGGAACGGCAGCGATCTGGATTGGACCATCGACGTCGATCCCGACAAGACCAGCCGTGAGGTCAACGCCAACGACGCCCGCGGTCAGTTCGTGGCTCAGCTGATGAGTGCCCCGGGGTCACCGGTGGCTCACTGGACCGACAAGGAGTGGGGCCAGTACTCGGTCGAGTCGTTCGGCTGGCGGTTGGCCCAGTTCATGCACGGCGAGCAGGGCGCGCTGCTCTCCACGGCCAAGATCGTCGAGACCGTGCCCTGGATCGACGCCAAGTACTACGCCAGCACCCAGGTCATGGACGAGGCCCGTCACGTGGAGGTGTTCGCCCGCTACCTGGACGAGAAGGTCCCCACGACCTACCCGGTCAATCACCATCTCCAGGCACTGCTCGACGACATCATCAACGACAGCCGCTGGGACATGACCTACCTGGGCATGCAGATCATGGTCGAGGGCCTGGCCCTGGCTGCCTTCGGGTCGATGCACAAGAACACCGAGGAGCCGCTGCTCAAGAACCTGCTGCGATACGTGATGAGCGACGAGGCCCGCCACGTGGCCTTCGGAGTGCTCAGCCTCCAGGAGTACTACCAGGAGCTCAGCCAGCCCGAGATCCGGGAACGTCAGGAGTTCGCCTACGAGGCGGCGGTGCGCATGCGCGACCGCTTCCTCCAACAGGAGGTCTGGGATCGCCTGGGTGTGGATGTCCGGCAGATGATGGGCCTGTTGCTGTCCCATCAGCCCGAGGAGAACGTGTTCCAGCAGCTGTTGTTCTCCAAGATCGTTCCCAACTGCAAGAAGCTGGGCCTGCTCGACGCCGGCGACGGTTGGTTGCGCACCAAGTTCACCGAGATGGGCATCATCGAGTACGAGGACTGGGTCACCACCGACGACGAGTACGGCGCGTTCGACGAGGTTCAGCGGGATCGGGACGCCGGGTGAGCGACGTCGAGGCCTGGCCGGCCGACAACGAACCGTCGCGGCAATGGCCGCTCTACACGCGAGGCAACGTGGGCGAGGTGTTCCCCGATGTGGTACATCCGCTCAATTGGCTGCTGTACGGCCCGGAGGCCGAGCGGGGCTGGCGGGACGCCTTCGAGGACCTGGGTCTGGTGACCACCGGGGACCTCTCACCCGACGAGCCTTGGGTGATCCTCGGGGTGTTCGGCGGCTACTGCTACATCAACGCGTCGTACGTGCGAATGCTCGGAGTGCGGGCGCCGGGCAGCAATGTCGATGCCATCGATCGTCAGTTCTTCGGCGAGAGCGATGCGCCGCCCTATGTCGAACGACCGGGGGACCGTGACCGGCGGGCCTCGGCCCGACTGGCCGCCACCATCGCCCGCACCCTCGCGGGGCGGGGGATCTCCGAGCTGGCCGCCGACATGACCGCGGTCGACACCCTGCATCGTGAGCGGCCCACCGGCGACGTCAGCTCGGATCGCATCTGGGGCTTCATGGTGGGATACGCGCCCATGTTCCGCCAGCTCTTCGGCCGCCACATCGGTGTCACGTTCCGGGCCGTGATCGCCAGTGGCCTGTTGGCCGACATCTGTCGCGACAAGCTCGACGACGAGAACCTGGTGGTGTCGATGCTGGCCGGGATCGGATCCATCGAGTCGGCACGTCCGGCCGACGCGTTGTGGCAGCTGTCGCGGTTGGAGGGCGACGCCCACGCGACCGCCCGCGATGAGGTCATCGGCGACTTCGGGTATCGCGGCCCCAACGAGTGGGACATCGGCTCCGATACGTGGGGGTTGCGGCCCGAGCTGATCGACGCGGCCGTCGACCGTCTGCGTGGGGCCCAGGATTCGCACGCCCCGGCCACGCAGCGCAAGGAGATGCAGGCCCGTCGCGACCGAACCGTGGCCCACGCGCTGACGCGCCTGTCGCGCGCCGATCGGATGTTGTTCAAGGTCGCCCTGCGCGCTGCCACTCGCTGGAGCCAGGCCCGCGAGCAGTCCAAGTCCAACGTGGTGCGGTCGCTTCACGCCGCCCGTCTGGCCCACCGCGAGTTGGCCGAGCGGACGGCGGCCAACGGGGGTACGGCGGCACTGGCCGATACCTGCCTGCTCACCCCCAACGAGTTCCAGGACTACATCGAGGACCCCGAGCCGTTCTTGTCCATCATCGACTCCCGCCGGACCGAGCGTGACGAGCGGGATGCCCGAGTGCCGCCGTTCGTGTTCGAGGGCAGCCAGGCGCCGTTGGCGACGTGGCCGTTGGCCGGTGCCGGCGTCGAGGTGGTGTCGGCCGGCGACGAGCTGGCCGGCATCGCCGGCTGCCCGGGGGTGGCCGAAGGGCGGGCCCGGGTCATCCGCGACCCCGGTGATCCCGGAGACCTCGGCCCCGGTGACGTCCTCATCGCCCCGATCACAGATCCGTCATGGACCCCGCTCTTCTCGGTGGTCGAGGCGGTCGTGGTGGACGTGGGCGCCGTCATGAGCCACGCCGTCATCGTGTCGCGGGAGCTGGGCATCCCCTGCGTCGTGTCCGTCCAGAACGCCACCCATCGCATTCCCGACGGCGCCCGTGTGCACGTGGACGGCAGCAACGGGTTGGTACGCGTGCTCGAAGAGCCGGTGTGACGAAGCGGCCGGGTTCGGTGCTGGCCGGCCGCCGGCGCGGGGCCGAGACCACCGAGGCCATCCTCCACGCCGCTCTCGACGAGCTCAGCCGGCGGGGGTACGCGGCCCTCACCATGGATGGCATCGCCGAGCGAGCCGGAGCCAGCAAGGCCACCCTCTACCGGCGGTGGGCCAACAAGCAGGAGTTGCTGCTCGAAGCCGCCGGTCTCGTGATCCGGCCCATCGACGCGCCGGACCTGGGCGACTTCTCGGCCGAGCTGCGCCACCACCTCCGTGCTCGGCTCGCCCTCTACGACAACGAGCGGGGCCGGCGTCTGGTGGCCGCCCTCATCGGGGCGGCACCCACCGATCCCGATCTCAGTGATGCGCTGCGACACTGGCTCGACGGCGTGTCGGCCTCCACCAGGGCGATCATCGAGCGAGGTCAGCAGCGGGGGGACGTGCGCCTCGACGTGGACCGCGGGACCATCGCCACGCTCGTCTCGGGCCCCATGATCTACCGGGCCATCGTCGAGCAGGACGCCCCGGATGCCGATCTGGTGGACCAGCTCGTCGCCCTGGTGACGGCCGCCGTGTCACCCCGCTGAGGGCTCGCATCCCGCGGCGGTGAAGTACTGCGTGTCGGCGGTGGCCGCCAGAAGGGCCTCGAGATCCCCGCTGGTCGGCGGACGCGCCGCGACAGCCAGGTCGTCGAGGATCTCGTCGGCCATCACCAAGGCGGCTGCGGCGCAGAAATGGGTCGCGTCGGCACCGTTGCGGATGGGGTGGGCGATGCCGTCGATGCTGACTGTCGGACCGTCGGACCGGCGCGGGCGCAGGAGCTGGACGGGGAGCCGCAGCCGGTCGCCGGCGGCCGTGATCAGGGCATTGGCCGCCTGGATGTGCGCGTCGGCGGCCGGGTCGGCGATGTCGGCCAGCAGGTGCAGTGTCGTGCCCCGCCCGGCCAGGTCGGCGACGGGGCGGAGGAACGCGACGATCTCCTCGATCGTCTCGGCGTCGCTCTGCTCGTCGAGGTCGTCGGCGACGTGATCGGGCGGCAGGGCC
>JAOUEE010000254.1 GCA_029858875.1 Acidimicrobiia bacterium | reverse complement strand
TCGCCTCCGAGCTCACCGCTCCCTACTACGTGTTCGCCGACGCCGGCCTCGGCGTCGACCTGGCCAGCCCGCTCGGTGGGGCCATTCCCATCGACCCGCAGTCGTTCCGAGGCCCGGCCCAGAGCGAGTACGACGACCGGTTCCTGGGTGATCCGATCGCCAAGGACAAGCTGATGCAATCGCTGCGGGTCGACGACATCGATCTCACCGACTACGACATCGTGTTCTTCGCCGGGGGCTGGGGAGCGGCGTTCGACCTGGGCTTCTCGGACGTCATCGGCAAGCTGGTGACCGAGGCCAACGCCGCAGGACGGATCATCGGCGGGGTGTGCCACGGCCCGCTCGGCCTCCTGCGGGCCAAGGGCACCGACGGACGACCGTTGGTGGAGGGTCGCCGGGTCAGCGCCGTCACCGACCGTCAGGTACGCCAGCTCGGCATCACCGCCACGCCCCAGCATCCCGAGACCGAGCTGCGCCGTTTGGGCGCGATGTTCGAGTGCCGGCACCATCGCCGTCGCGACATCCTGGCCAATCACTGGGTGGTCGACGCCAACCTGGTCACCGGGCAGAACCAGAACGCCGGGCCCATGGTGGCCCGCGAGATGCTCAACCTGGTGGCGGCCGAACCCCGCTGATCAGCTCGCTGGACCCTGACCGAAGTCGGCGAAGAAGCCACCGCTCAGATCGGCCGGGCCCATGTACAGCGGATGCAGCACCCGGGCGGCGAACAACCAGCGACCGTCGACCAGGCGGTACCGGTCGTCGTAATAGGCGATGAGGGTGGCGGTGGAGCCGTCACCGTTGCGGAGCAGTTCGGTGAAGTACCAGCGGCCGGCGCCGACGCCGGCCTCGTCGTCGAGTTCGCTCGTCCCGTTGTGGATGACGTGGATCACCGCACCCATGGTTCCCATGATCTGCGTCCAGGTGTCCAGCGCGGCGGAGCCGACCATGGCACCGTCTCCCATGTCCCACTCACCGTCATCGGTCCAGTTGGCCCCCCACTGCTCCGGGTCGAAGCGGCACACGGCATCGGCGTAGGAGTGGACGAGATCGGCAATGGGGTCCATGCCCACTAGGTTGCCCCAAGGTGCGAGGTGCGCGCCGGAAACGGGAAACCAGTGGGTCGACTCGACGGCAAGACGGCGGTGATCACGGGTGGTGCCAGTGGCATCGGCGAGGGCTCGGTCCGGGCCTTCGTGGCCGAGGGGGCCAACGTGGTGATCGCCGACCTGCGCCTCGACGCAGCCCAGGCCCTGGCCGAGGAGCTGGGCGATGCCGCCATCGGGGTGGCCGCCGACGTATCGGCGGAGGCCGACGTCGCCGCGGCCGTGGACGCGGCCGTCGAGCATTTCGGGCGCCTGGACTGCATGTTCAACAACGCCGGCATCGTCGGGGCGGTGGGGCCGATCGCCGAGATGGACGTGGCGGACTTCGATCGCACCATCGCCGTGCTGCTGCGGGGCCCGTTCCTGGGGATCAAGCACGCCGCCCGGGTGATGGGGCCGCAGGGATCGGGCAGCATCATCACCACGGCCAGCACCGCGGGGTTGGCCGGCGGGTTGGGCCCCCACGGATACACCACGGCCAAGCACGGCGTCGTGGGGCTCACCCGATCGGCCGCCTCCGAGCTGGCCGATGACGGCATCCGGGTGAACGCCATCGCCCCGGGCAACATCGTCACCAACATGACGGCACGGCTGGGGCCGGGCGACGCCGACTTCGAACAGGCCAAGACGGCCATCGCCAAGAGCTCACCGCTGGGCATCGCCGGCGAGCCGTCCGACATCGCCTTCGCCGCGGTGTACCTGGCCAGCGACGAGAGCCGCTACATGTCGGGCGAGACGATCCTGATCGACAGCGGCTTCCTGGCCGGCGCGGGCCGCAAGGGCGGCTTCCATCGCGGCGGCTCCGCCATGATCACCGGCATCGCCGGCACCTGAACCGCCAACCGCCCGAGACCCCGCTACCGGTTGGGGTCCACCAGCACCTTGGTGTCGGTGCTGGTGCCGTCGGCGAGGGTGGCCATGGTGGCGGGCAGGTCGTCGAGGCCGATGGTGGAGGTGTGCAACGAGGCCACATCGACCCGACCGTCGGCGATCATCCCCATGCACGCCTCGAACTCGGCGTGGGTGTAGGCCAGCGCGGCGGTGACCCGCACCTCCTTCATCAGCCACTGGGTGGGATCGATGGGGGCCATGGCGTCCGCCAGGCCGATCAGGCACATCGAGCCTCCCCGGCGGGTGAGATCGACCGCGGTCTGCACCGTCTCGGGTCGACCGACGCATTCGTACACCAGGTCGGCCCCCAACCCGTGGGTCAGCTCCCTGGCCGTCTCGCCCGCATCATCACCGGGTGTGACGGCGACGTCGACCCCCAGCGAGAGGGCCAGCGTCCGTCGGGCTTCGCTCGGCTCGATCGCCATCACGCGACCGGCACCACCAGCTCGCGCCCACTGGGCCGTCAGCAGCCCGATCGGTCCCGCTCCCTGGACGATGACGAAGTCGCCCAACGTGAGCCCACTGTTGCGGACGGCGTGGAAGGTGACGGTGGCCGGCTCGACCTGGGCCGCCTCGATCGGGCTCAGTCCGGGATCGGCGCGCATGACCCGACCGGCATGGACCCCGAGGCGCGGGGCGAACCCCCCGTGGGGAGCGGCACCGACGCCGGCCCCGATCTGCGTCATCAGCACGGCCTTGCACGTGTCGGCGTGCCCGGCCACGCAGGCCTCACAGCGGCCGCACGCGGGGGGAACGGCCACCACCACATCGTCACCCTCGGTCAGGCCGGTCACCTCGGCACCGACGGCCGAGAGCGTGCCGAACCACTCGTGCCCACAGATGGCCGGGTTGTACCGAGCCCCCGCCTGGTAGGCATGCACGTCGGTGCCACAGATGCCGCAGTAGGCGATGTCGACCACGACGCCGTCGACCGCCGGTTCGGGCTCGGCGAACTCGAGCAGCTCCAGGGTTGCCTGCCCCGTGATCAGACCGACCTTCATCTGCACTCCCCGCCGCTGACGGCGATCATCGACACAACAGCAATCCCTGGCCGGGCGCAGCGGCTCGGGGCTCGAGCACCAGACCGTCGACGGCGAACTGGAGTGTCGCCCCGAATGCCTCGGGAAAGGCAATGCTGCCCATCGGGCCTCCACTCTGATCCACGCTCGTCAGCACAATAGTGTTCTGGAGGAAGAACGGCGTCTCGTCATCGGGTCGATCGGCGAAAGCGAACCCGACCCTCTCACCAGCCCGGGTCAGGAGCTGGGTTCCGGGCTCGACCGGATCGCACGTGCCGGCCGGCGCGTCGTCGATCTGCACGGCAGCGAGCAGGATCGGAAGCGACGAGGCGCGAGCCTCGGCGCCGGCCGGGGGATCGGGAACGGCACCCTCGTCGACCTGGGTCCGCAACCAACCCACCGTGAACCAGGGGTTGGGCCGCACCTCGGCCGGCACCTCACGAGCCAGATCCGAGTGGGCCATCAGCAGGATCGTCTGCTTCTCGCGGCGGTGATAGGGCGCGTTCCACGGATCCCGATCGCCGAAACCGTCGAGGTTGACGACGATCGCCAGCACGAACGGCAACAGCACGAGGGGTGCCAGTGTCGACCGACGCCGGATGATCATGTCGGTGGCCACGCCGAACAGGGGCAGCGAGAAGGCGACGAGTGTGTACAGGTAGCGGCTTTGACTGTCGGCGGTCGGCGTGACGAACCATCGGGTGTACGCCGTCCCGGCCAGGAACAGGAACGCTCCGATGAACAGCGCCGCGCTGGGACCGACCCGCCGCCACTGCGGGTCGGTCCTGACGACGAGCGCCAGTCCGACCACCAGGATCGCGCCCAGTGCCAGTCCGATCACCAGATGGCCGCCGACGGCTTCGAGACCGGCCGGGACACCGGACCACACGAACCGAAGGAGCTCGGCGGGCGTGCCCGAACGTCCGTAGGGGTTGGCGATGCCGCCGGGATCGGCCAGCGTGTACCAGGTGGCGTAGAGCGCCACCAGGGGCAGCGTGTGCCATGCCGCCATCTTCGGTCCTCGGCGGATGAACACGGCCATTCCGACGACGACGACCATCACCAGGGAAAGGCCCGAGGACATGAGCCCGGCCGTGCCGGCCGCCAGCGCCAGCCAGTCGCGCCGGTCCACCGGGCCGTCATGGTCGCTCAGGATCAGGTGCATCAACCCGAACAGCAGCGCGAAGACGAAGGCGATCTGGAAGGCCCACACGATGTTCTCCTCGCCGGGGCCGAGCAGCACGAACACCGACGCGACGATGGTCGCCGTCCAAGGGCGGACATCCGCACGCCGCATCACCACCCGTAGGAGACCGGCACACACCAGATGGCTGCACACCAGCACCGCCTGGTACGGCAGGTAGCTGCGGAGCCCGAACGCGTTGTACAGCAGCCGGTACGAGATGACCGGAAGGGTCACCCAGTGCTCACCATGGGAACGGAACAGGTCGTGGAGGTCGGCCCCGTCACGCTCGGCGAGGAAACTCCACTCGTCCCCGAAGAACCAGTGGTAGCGACCGAGCCAGAAAAGGACGAGCGGCCCGGCGATCACCAGATAGGCGACGAACACCCACAGTGCGACGCGTTCGTGGCCCGAAGCCGGTTCGTTCGGCGGCGCCGCAGTCGCGGTGGCCGCCATGGATCATGCCTTCGTTGCGGTGACGAGGAACTGGCCGCCGAAGAACCGCCAGGCCAGCGGTAGACGGAGGTACCAGCGGACGAAGGCGACCGGTGCCTCCCGCTTGCCCGACATCGTGTACGGCAGGAACCGGGCCGTCACCCCATCGACCCGGAACCCACTGAGCTCCAGAGCCTCGGCCATCGAGCGCTCCGTGAGGGGCACGTAGTGGTCGAAGTAGTCCCAGTACGCACCATGGACGGCGTTCATGTTGGGCCCGAGGCAGACGATGCGTCCGCCCGGTCGAAGGCAGCGGTGAGCCTGGCGCAGCGTGGCCAGGATGGCGTCCCGATCGCCCAGGTGCTCGAGGAAGTTGCTGGTGAAGACCACATCGAGAGTGTCGTCGTCGAGGTCCCACCGCTGGTCGGCCGGCTGGGCCAGAAGGGTGACCTCGTCGGCGAGGCGACCGACCACATCGGGGTTCAGATCCAGCCCGTACTTCTCGGCTGCGATCACGTTGTTGATGAACTCGCCCCAGCCACATCCCAGGTCGAGCACCGAGTCGTCGGGGCTGACGAAGCGCCCGAAGTAGCCGGCCAGGATCTTCCATACGCGGTCGCGGTACTCGCTGTGGGGCTCGAACCGTCGGCGGTACCCGTCGGCGAGCTGGTCGGCCTCCATCGCCTCGATAGTGCCAGGTGCGGTGGGGCCGGTCGAGACCGGCGTCAGGTCACCGGCGGTCCGTACACCGCGTCGAAGGACCGGCCCTCGTCGAATCGGGCCTGGGCCGCGGCCATTCGATCGACGGCGCCGGTCAGCGTGGTCTGGAAGATGGTCTGCTCGTTGCGCAGGGCGTCGTGCAGCGTGAGATTCTCGGCGTCACGGAGGATCTGCTTGGCTGCCCGCAGTGCGGCGGGCGGGCGGGCCGCGATGAGCGTGGCCCATTCGACCGCGACGTCGCGGGCGGTGCCGGCGGGGACCACCCGGTTGACGCCGCCCAGGGTCAGCATCCGCTCGGCGCCGACCGGTCGGCCGTCGAGCACCAGCTCGGCGGCGGCGGTGGGGCCGATGAGGTGCAGCAGGCGGCTGGCCCCGCCCAGGCC
>JAOUEE010000014.1 GCA_029858875.1 Acidimicrobiia bacterium | reverse complement strand
GGCGGTCGCCGGCCGCGGGGTGCTGAGTTCACCGGACTCGGTGGTCCCGCCGTCCGGTTTGGTGGGGCCTGTCACCGGGCGCGGGGGTGTTTGCCGGACTCGGTGGTCCGGCCGTCCGGTTTGGTGGGGGCGGTCGCCGGCGGGGGTGCTGGTTTCGCCGGGCCCGGTGGTGCGGCCGTCCGGTTCGGTGGGGGCGGTGACCGGCCGCGGGTGTTGCGTTCACCGCCCAATCCGGGGTCGCCGTGGGCCTAGGCTCCGGGGCATGCGCTTCTCGTTCGCCGAATCGATGACCGATCCCGCCTACTACCTGCCGCTGGCCCAGGCGTGCGAAGCGGCGGGATGGGACAGCATGATCGTGCCCGACAGCATCGCGTATCCCGAGGAGTCCGACTCCACCTACCCGTATACGCCCGACGGCACTCGGGAGTTCCTCGACGGGGCGCCGTTCCTCGAACCGTTCACCCTCATCCCCGCCATGGCCGCCGTCACCGAGCAGCTGCGGTTCACCACCTTCGTGGTCAAGCTTCCCATCCGGCACCCGGTGCTGGTGGCCAAGCAGGCCACCAGTGTGGCCGTGCTTTCGAACAACCGATTCGGCTTCGGCATCGGCACCAGCCCCTGGCCCGAGGACTATGCCATCTGCGACGAGCGGTGGGAGCGACGAGGCGCCCGCACCGACGAGATGATCCGCATCATCCGAGGTCTGGCCACCGGTGACTACTTCGCCTTCGACGGCGAGTTCTACGACCTCCAGTCCATCAAGATGACCCCGGCACCCACCAAGCCGCTCCCCATCCTCATCGGTGGCCACAGCGATCGGGCCCTGCGACGAGCGGCCGAGCTCGGCGACGGGTGGATGCACGCCGGCGGCGATCCAGCCGACCTGACCCGCTACCTCGACACCATCAACGAGCTCCGGAAACGCTACGAGCGCGACCACCTGCCCTTCGAGGTCCACGTGATCTCACTCGACGCCTACTCCGAAGAGGGTGTCGAACGGCTGCACGAGCAGGGAGTCACCGACGCCATCGTGGGCTTCCGCAACTCCTACGAGCCCGGCCCCGACACCGAGCCGCTCGAGAAGAAGATCGAGGCCATCAACTGGTTCGGCCAGGAGATCATCGCCAAGACGCGGTGACTCCGGGGGCGGCCATCGGTCAGCTCATCTCCGGCATGCGGGCGATGAGGTCGACCAGATGGGCGGCCATGGCCGCAGCTGGTGCGTCGTGGTTCCAGCCGTGCCCGCAGAACAGGCGGTCGAAGCCGCACTCGTGATCGGCGAAGCGGGACAACGAGGCCGTCTGCTCGGGCCAACTGAACCAGCACGCTCGTCGGAAAGCGTGCAGTTGCTCCCGGTTGGGGTTCCACGACAGCGAGTCACCCGAGAACAGCAGGTGGCCATCGACCAGGTACAGCACGGTGCCTCTGGTGTGGCCCGGCACGGGAAAGGCGGTCACATCGTCGCCCACGGTGGACGGCTCGGTTCCCTCGATCAGATCGGTGGCGTAGGGGGCGGCGTCGCGGTCGTCGGAGTGGATCCAGACGCGCGCGCCGAAGTGGTCGGCGTAGCGCTCGGCGTCGGCCACGTCGTCGCGATGACTGAGCAGGATGTGAGCCAGACCACCCCGCTCGGCCAGCGGCCCGGCCACCTCACGGGTCCAACGCGGTGCGTCGACCATGACATTGCCGGTCCGACGCTGCACGAGGTACGAGTGGGCGCCGAACGAGGACCGGGCGTTGTGGCCCAGCCGGAACACCCCATCGCCCAGGTCCTCGGGGAAGACCGGGGCGGGCGGCTTGCGGTGCGTCACATGGCCCACCGACCGGGTCGGACAGACCATCACCGCCCGCCAGGCCATCTCGATCTCGGCCGGTGTCTCGGGCTGACGGGTGAACACCGAGACCCCATCGCCCGGGTTGCGAGCGATCAGGCCTGGCGCCACCTGGCGGGCCGCGTCGCAGTCGATGCAGCGGGTGTCGACGAACCAATCGCCGGGAGCCCCGCTCGCGTGGCGATCTTCGAGGCGGGCCATGGGTGAAGCGTAGACGCAGCGCGAGAGGCGGCCTCAGGCATCGCCTCGGGGCGTCCTGTCACGGTGTGTCTACGCCCTCGACCTGCGCCTTCAGCTGCACGAACGCCATGCGGATCTGGCTGAGCCCATCTCTCAGGGTGGACTCGGCCTCCCCCAGTCGACCTTGGAGTCCGTCGATCACCGCCGTCATGGCATCGATGGCCACGGTCGCCTGCTCGAAGTTCGGCGGATCCTGGGAGAGGTGGATGGCCGCCAGTTCGTAGAAGCCCATGACGTGGTTGGCCACCACATCGGCCGCCGGTGCCCCAGCCACCCGCTCTTGCACCTCGGCCATCTCGGCCGCCATGGCCCGGGCCTGCTCCTGTTGCTCGGGGGACAGGTCGTCGAACGAGGGCACGTCGCCTGGGCCGGCCGGCTCGGCGGGCTCATCGCCGACGGGGTGCTCACCACCGGGTGTCCACAGGCTCATGGTTTCCTCCTCGTCGGGTCCGGACGGACGCCCTGCTACGCTACCGGCCACAATGCAACGACAAGTGGGAGGCCGTCGCCTTCCCACCCGGCCACCGCGAGGTGCGGCCGGGTCGCCCACGGATCCAGCCGGCCCTTCATCGTGTCGGTCTGGGAGGATGGTGCGTACGCCCGCCTGTCGCCTGCGTCCGCCGTCGCCAACTGGTGACGATCCACCACGAAAGGAATCCGTGTATGCGGAGTGAGCGGCAATAGCTGCCAACAGGAGCGATGACGCTCGGATCAACGATCAGATCCGAGCCCGTGAGGTTCGCCTCATCGGGGCCGATGGCGAGCAGATCGGCATCAAGGCGCTGCCCGAGGCCCAGAACATGGCCCGCGAGCAGGGTCTCGACCTCGTCGAGATGGCGGCCAACGCCAACCCGCCGGTCTGTCGGATCATGGACTACGGAAAGTACAAGTACGAGGCGGCCCAACGCGACAAGGAATCCCGCAAAAAGGCCAGCCACATCGTCGTCAAGGAGATGAAGTACCGGCCCAAGATCGGCATAGGCGACTTCGATACCAAAACCAACAAGGTCGAGGCGTTCCTGTTCGATGGCAACAAGGTCAAGGTCACCATCATGTTCCGGGGCCGAGAGATGCAGCATCCCGAACTGGGTCGCCACATCCTCGACCGGGTCGCCGAGGCGGTGGCCCATGCCGGAGCCGTGGAGGTCTATCCCAAACAGGATGGCCGCAACATGGTGATGGTGCTCGGGCCCGACAAGCGGGCCCAGGCAGCCTGGAAGGCCGAGCAGGAGGCCGAGGCCGAAGCCGAAGCGGCTGAGGCCGAAGTCACCGAAGCCGAAGTCACCGAAGCCGAAGTCGTCGAAGCCGAGGTCGTCGAATCCGCCGAAGCCGTTCCTGCCGTCGCCGAGGGCGACGACTGACGCTCGCACCCATCTCGCATCCGCAGAAAGAGGACAGATCCATGTCGAAGATGAAGACCCACCGCGGCGCGGCCAAGCGCTTCAAGGTGACCGGCAGCGGCAAGCTGCGCCGCCGCAACGCCAACCTTTCGCACATCCTCGAGAAGAAGTCGCCCAAGCGCAAGCGCCGCCTCAGTCGCGAGTCCGACGTGCACAAGTCGAACGAGCGCCAGGTGCGCCGCCAACTGGGCATCTGAGCACCGAGCGCCCGTCGCTCGTCCCACCCCTCCGCAGAAAGGACCGATCATGGCCAGAGTCAAGCGCGCCGTCCACTCCAAGAAGCACCGTCGAGCCACCCTCGAGAAGGCCAAGGGCTACTACGGCAACAAGAGCCGCTCGTACCGGGCGGCCAACGAACAGGTGATGCACTCGGGCAACTACGCCTTCCGTGATCGCCGGGCCCGCAAGGGCCAGTTCCGGCGGCTCTGGATCCAGCGCATCAACGCCGGCTGCCGGATGCACGGCACCACGTACAGCCAGTTCATCAGTGGCCTCAAGCAGGCCGGGGTCGAGGTCGACCGCAAGAACCTGGCCGATCTGGCCGTCAACGAACCGGCCGCCTTCAAGGCGCTGGTCGACGTAGCCAGCGACGCCACCGCCGACGCCGCCTGAGATGACGCCCGGAGCCGACGCTCCGACGGTGCTCTCGGCCGACAACCCGAAGATCAAGCAGGCTCGCCGGTTGGCCCGGTCCCGGCGCGAACGGGCTGCCGCGGGCCGCTACGTGATCGAGGGGCCGGGGCTGGTACGTGACGCGTCGTCGGCCGAGGTCCCGTTGGACTACGTGCTGGTCCCCGACGAGGTGGCCCGCCCCGATCTGACCGGCGTACGGGCACCGGTGTTCGTCGTGCCCCAGCGCTCGTTCGCCAGCATCGCCACCACGGTGACCCCCCAGCCCGCACTGGCGGTGGCGGTCACCGCTCCGCATCCCGTCGTCATCGGTCGGGGCCTGGTGCTGGTGTTGGCCGCAATCGCCGATCCCGGCAACGCCGGCACGCTCATCCGGGCGGCCGAGGCCGCGGGGTCGGTCGGCGTGTTCCTGGTGGGCTCGAGCGTCGATCCCTTCGGGCCGAAGACGGTGCGATCGAGCGCCGGCTCGGTGTTCCGCATGCCCCTCGAATCGGTCTCGGTGGCCGACCTCCGCCAACGCGTCGCCGACGCCGAGGTCATCATGTGGGGGGCGATCGCCGTCGGAGGCGAGCCCTGTGACGAGGTCTGGTTGGGCGGAGCTCCGTTGGTCGTCGTCGGCAACGAGCGCCACGGCATCGACGAGGGCCTCGGCGTCGACCACTGGGTCTCGATCCCGATGGCTGGAGGGCCCGAGTCGCTCAATGTGGCCATGGCCGGCACCGTGCTGTTGTTCGAGGCCGCTCGTCAGCGGCGAAATGGACGCGGCAGTGACTGACCCATCGCCTACCCTGCAACGATCGCCGCCACACCACTGACCCGATAGATGGAACTCGACCTCGACGCCCACCTGGCCGACGCCGAGAAGGCGGCCGCGGCCGCCAGCACCGAAGCCGATGTCCGCGCCCTGTCGGCGGAGTATCTGGGCAAGAAGAGCCAGCTCAAGGCGGCCAAGAAGCAACTCGGGGCCCTCGATCCCGACGAGCGACGGTCGGCGGGCCTGCGGCTCAACGATGCCATCGAAAGGCTCGAGACGCTCTTCGAGCACCGTGGGTCCCAACTGGCCGACGAGGCCCGTCGATCCCAGCTCGAGGCCGAGAGGCTCGACCTCACCGAGCTCCTCCACCCGATCGAGCGGGGCCACCTCCATCTCGTCACCCAGGCTCGAGATCGGCTCGAGGACGTATTCGTCGGCATGGGCTACGAGGTTGCCGAGGGACCCGAGGTGGAAACCGCCTGGTACAACTTCGAGGCCCTCAACATCCCCGAGTGGCATCCGGCCCGCGGGTCGTTCGACACCATCTTCGTCGACCTCGGCGAACCCGAATCGGTGATGCTGCGATCGCACACCTCGCCCGTGCAGATCCGCACCATGGAGGTGCAGGAGCCGCCGATCTACATCGTGGCACCGGGACGCACCTTCCGCACCGACACGGCCGACGCCACCCATCTGCCGGCCTTCAACCAGATCGAGGGGCTGGTGATCGACCGCGGCATCACTCTGGGCGATCTTGCCGGCACCATCGACACGTTCGTGCACGCCTTCTTTGGCGGAGAAGTCAGGAGTCGGCTCCGGCCCAGCTACTTTCCCTTCACCGAGCCGTCGGCCGAGTTCGACATCTCCCGCCCCGACGGTTCGTGGCTCGAACTGGGGGGCTGTGGAATGGTGCACCCCAACGTGTTGCGCAACTGCGGCATCGACCCCGATCGATGGCAGGGCTTCGCGTTCGGTTTCGGCATCGATCGCCTGGCCGTGATGCGATACCAGCTCGACGACATCCGAGAGCTGGTCAACAACGACGTTCGCTTCCTGCGGCAGTTCTGATGGGAGTCCCGATGGGTCGTCCGCGCCATGCTCGCGAGGTGTCATCGTGAAGGTGCTGCTGTCGTGGTTGCAGGAATTCGCGCCCGACATCGGCGGTGACGTCGATGACCTGGGCGACACCCTCAGCGCGCTCGGTCTGGCCGTGGAGGACACCGAGGTGATGGGGGAGGGGCTCGAAGGCATCGTGCTGGCCGAGGTGCTCGACCTGCGGCCGCACCCCAACGCCGATCGCATCCAGCTGGTCGATGTGGATGCCGGCGATGGCCAGGCCCTCCAAGTCTGTTGTGGCGCGTTCAACATGACCGTCGGCGACCTGATCCCGTTCGCCCCGATCGGGACGGTGATGCCCAACGGGATGGAGATCGCCCGCCGCAAGATGCGTGACGAGTGGTCCAACGGCATGTGCTGCTCGGCTCAGGAGCTGGGCCTGGGCCACGACCACGACGGCATCATGATCCTCACCGACGAGGCGGCGGGAACCGATCTGGGCACGCCGATCGTCGACGTGCTCGGGTTGCAGCACGACGTGCTCTGGGACCTCGAGGTCAACGCCAACCGGCCCGATGCGTTGTCGGTGGCCGGCGTGGCGCGCGACCTGGCCGCCGGCCTGGGTGTACCGTTCGCCTTCCCCGAACCGCCCGAGCCCAGCCGATGCGAGGGCGCCGGGCTGGTGCGGGTCGAACTGCTCGACCCCACGTTGGGCGGCCGGTTCCTCGCCCAGGCGCTGCAGGGTGTCACCCCCGGTGCGTCCCCGGCGTGGATGGCCAGCCGGCTACGGGCGCTCGGTCAGCGGCCCATCAACCGCATCGTCGACATCTCCAACTACGTGATGTTGGAGTTGGGCCAGCCCAACCACACCTACGACCTGGCCAAGGTGCCCGAGGGCCACTTGCGGGTGCGTCGCGCCGTCGAGGGCGAGACGCTCATCACCCTCGACGGCGTCGAGCGGACGCTCACGCGCACCGACGGCGTCATCGCCGACATCCACGACCGGGCCATCGGCATCGCCGGGGTGATGGGCGGCGCATCCACCGAGATCTCCGACGACACCACCGACGTCCTCCTCGAGATGGCGTGGTGGGACCCACCGTCCATCAGCCGCAGCGTGCGGCGGCTTCAGCTGCGCAGTGAAGCATCGGCCCGCTACCAACGGGGCGCCGACTGGGGTCTCAACATGGAACGGGCGATGGCCCGCTTCGTGCAGCTGATCGCCGACACGGGTGCCCAGGCCGTCGGTCCGCTGGTCGACGAACGGGGCGACACGCCGGACCGGTCGCCGATCAGGGTGCGTCCGGCCCGAATCAACGGCCTGCTCGGCACCGGACTCGATGGCGAGGAGATGGCGGGCCACCTCCGAAGCATCGGTTTCGAGGCGACCCCGGTCGATGACCAACTGGACGTCACCATCCCCACCTGGCGGTGGGACACCAATACCGAGACCGATGTGGCCGAGGAAGTGGCCCGTATGTACGGCTACGCCAACATCGTGCGGACCGTCCCTCGCGGTGAGGTCGCCGGCGGCCTCACCACCTACCAGCAGGCCCGACGCCAGGTTCGCGACGTGTTGGTCGGAGCCGGTTGCGACGAGACCTTCCCGATGCCCTTCCTCGCGCCGGGGGATCTGGCTCGTTGCGGACTGCCCGACGATGGCATCGGCCTGTCCAATCCGCTGGTGGCCGAGGAGTCGGTGCTTCGCACCTCGCTGTTGCCGGGACAACTCAAGGCCATCGCCTACAACCAGTCGCATCGCAGCGGACCGGTCCGTCTCTTCGAGATCGGCCACGTGTACCTCCCGTCTGGACCCGACCAGGAGCTTCCCGACGAGCGCGAACAGCTCGCCGTGGCCCTCAGCGATGGAGGGGCCCACGATGCGGTGGCCGTGCTCGAGGTGCTGGCTGACGCGTTGGCTCTGCCCAACCTCCGACTGACGGCCACCGAGGCCCCCGCCATGCACCCCACCCGGACGGCCCAGGTGATGGTGGCCGGGCAGACGCGGGGCGTGGTGGGGGAGGTCGACCCACGGGTGAGCGAGCTCTTCGGGGTCAGTGGTCGAGTGGGATGGTTCGAGCTCGATCTGGGCGCCACGCTCGACGGGCCTCGCGGCAATCGTCGCTACCGACCCGTGTCGAAGCATCCGTCCAGCGACATCGATCTCGCCTTCGTGGTGTCGGACGAAGTGCCGGCGGCCGAGGTGGCCGGTCAGATCCGCAAGGCCGCCGGATCGCTGCTGGTCGACCTGGTGCTGTTCGACGTGTTCCGCGGCGCCACCATCGAGGCCGGGCACCGGTCCCTTGCCTACCGCCTGCGGTTCCAGGCGGCCGATCGCACCCTCACCGATGACGAGGTGGGCGAACGCCGGGCGGCGGTCATCGAGGGTGTCCGTGACGCTCTCGATGCCGCGCTGCGCTGACCCCCGGCGACGGTCGGGGGCGATCATTCCGAGGCAGAGTCGTCGGTCACCGACCGGGCGCGGGCGGTGCCGATCCGTAATCGTGCCATACCCGTTACTCGGCATCACGTGGTACCATGTGAAGCATGACACCGCGCCAACCGGTCACCGATCGGCGCTCGCAACTGCTCAAGGGCGTGCTCGACATGTGTCTGCTGTCGATCATCGCCGAGGAAGCCAGCTACGGATACGAGATGGTGCGCAAGCTCGACGATCGGGGCCTTTCGCTGGCCAGTGAAGGCAGCATCTACCCGTTGCTCAGCCGGCTGCAGCGAGCCGGCCTGGTCGAGGGTTACCTGGTGTCCTCCAGCGAGGGACCGGCCCGCAAGTACTACCGACTGGCCGACGCCGGCGGCGCGGCGTTGGAGCAGTGGCGCAACGAGTGGCAGGCGTTGGCTCGCAGCGTCGACGACGTGCTCGACGGCATGGCCCGATCGGCGCCGGAGGCCGACGAAGATGGAGGAGGAGGCCGAACGTGATCGATCGCGCGAGAGCACTCGATGACTGCGCTCATTACTGGCGCGCCACGGGCGTGCCGCCCGGTGCGGTGGCCGAGATGCGCCAAGAGCTGGACGAACACCTCCGCGCCGTGGAAGCCGACGGCCGGCGCGTCGATGCCGTGATCGGTGACGACGTACACGGCTTCGCCGAGTCCTGGGCCGTCGAAAGGCGAGGGAGCGGCGGGCGACACCTGCAGGAGGAAGAAGTGGACAACGACGCAAGGACCCAATCGGCCGACCGGATGCGACTGCCTCTCGTGTTGCTCGGACTCGGCATCGTCGGCCTGGTGCTGGCCTTGGCCCTTGCACCGGTCGATGCCGGCAGCACCGAGGACAACGAGGCATGGCGTTGGGTCTGGACCGTGGGCGCGGTCGTTCTCTCGCTCGCCGAGGTGGCAACCGTCGGCTTCTTCCTGCTGCCCTTCGGCGTTGGTATGGCCGCCGCCGCCGTGCTGGCCTGGCTCGACGTCAACCTCCTGTCACAGTGGTTCGCCTTCTTCGGCGTGAGCGCCCTGTCGTTCGCCGTCGTGCAACGGTTCCTGAAGGCCCAGGATCTGGACCCCCAGCCCCAGGTGGGCGCCAATCGGTGGACCGGAGCGATCGGCGTCGTGCTCCAGACCATCGACCGCCACGACAACGTAGGCATGGTTCGCGTCGGCGGCGAGGAGTGGCGGGCGACCGTCGACGGTCCGCCCATCGGCGCGGGCGTCACCGTTCGTGTCGTCGAGGTCCGGGGCACCCGACTCGTGGTCGAGCCTCATCTCGAGATCGACGAATAAGGAGAAAACATGGAAGCGCTCATCGGGCTGTTCGCACTCGTTGCCCTGGCCCTCATCGTCTTCGTCTTCATCGGGCTCCGCATCGTGCGGCCGTTCGAGAAGGGGCTGGTCGAGATGCTGGGCAAGTACCAGCGCACCGTCGACTCCGGTCTGCGCTGGGTCATGCCCTTCGTCAAGCGGATCACCACCGTCGACATGCGCGAGCAGGTGATCGACGTGCCTCCCCAGGAGGTGATCACCAAGGACAACGTGGTGGTCACGGTGGACGCCGTCATCTACTACGAGGCCACCGATCCGGTGAAGTTGGTCTACAACGTGGGCAACTTCATCCTGGCCATCACCAAACTGGCCCAGACCAACCTCAGGAACGTGGTCGGCGACCTGGATCTCGACTCGGCCCTCACCTCTCGCGAGATCATCAACTCGAAGCTGCGTCAGATCCTCGATGACGCCACCGACAAGTGGGGCACCCGCGTGGTGCGGGTCGAGATCCAGCGCATCGAGCCGCCGCCCGACGTCACCGAGTCCATGCACCGCCAGATGAAGGCCGAGCGGCTGCGGCGGGCGGTCGTCACCGAGGCCGAGGGTGAGAAGCGATCCGCCATCCTCAAGGCCGAGGGTGTCAGGGAGAAGCAGATCCTCGAGGCCGAGGGTCAGGCCGAGGCCACCAAACGGGTGGCCGATGCCCGCCGCTACCAGCTCGAGACCGTGGCCGAGGGTGAGGCCCGCAACATCGAACGGACCTACGCGGCCATCCACACCGGCGACCCGTCGCCTGACCTGTTGGCCATCAAGTACCTCGAGGCATTGGGCGCCGTCGCCAACGGACGGGCCACCAAGATCTTCCTCCCGCTGGAGTCCAGCGGGGTGTTGAGCTCGGTCGCCGCGCTCGGAGAGGTGTTCGCCAGCACGGGGACGCAGGCCCAGTCAGGAGATGACCCGGCACCGCCCCCCCCGCCCCCTCCGGCGCCGGCGTGATCGATCGGTGCGCAGGCCCCGGCCGGGTAAGGTCGGGGCCGTGCGTGCCTGGCAACTGAACGAACTGGGAGAGCCGGCCGACCAGTTGCAGCTGGTCGAGGTCGATCCACCCCAACCTCGTCCCGACCAAGTGCTCCTCGACATCGAGGCCGTGGGGTTGTCGTTCCCCAATGTCTTGATGTGCCGGGGCGAGTATCAGGTGAAGACCACCTTCCCCTACACGCCCGGCGGCGAGTCGGCTGGGATCATCGCCGCGTTGGGTGATGCGGTCACCGGCCTGGTGGTCGGTCAGCGGGTGATGGCGATGGGTGGGGGTCTCGAGGAACAGGCCGTGGTGGGGGCGACCTCGGTCTGGCCGGTGCCGGAGCGTTTGTCTTCGGTCAAGGCCGCGGCCATCCCGGTGAACTACGGCACCACGTGGTTCGCCCTGCACGATCGGGCCCACCTCCAGGCCGGCGAGACGCTGCTCGTCACCGGCGCCGCCGGCGGCGTGGGCTCGGCCGCCATCCAACTGGGGAAGGCAGCCGGCGCCACCGTCATCGCCGTGGCCGGCGGCGACGAGAAGGTGGCCCGGTGTCGAGACCTGGGCGCCGATCATGTGGTCGATCACCACCAGACCGAGGACTTCGTGGACGTGGTGCGCGACCTCAGCGGGGGAGGGGTCGATGTGGCCTACGACCCCGTGGGCGGTGACGTGCTGCACCGGGTGCGTCGCTGCATGGCCTGGGATGGGCGTCTACTGGTGATCGGGTTCGTGCAAGGCATTCCCGACATCCCGGCCAACCACGTGTTGCTCAAGAACTACAGCGTGGTCGGTGTGCACTGGGGCGCGTCGCTGGCGCGCGACCCGCAGTCCCTCGATCGCCAGATGCGAGCGGTGCTCGACCTGGCCGCGACCGGTGAGGTCGATCCGCTGGTGTATCCGCCGTTCGGCTTCGAGCAGGGGGCCGTCGGTCTCCAGGCACTCGCCGATCGACAGACCTATGGCAAGGCCGTCGTCACCGTCCGTTGAGGGTTGGATATCCATTCGCAGCTGCGTATAGTTCTGCGAATGACGAAGACGGTCGGCATCATCGGAGCATCGGGTTTCACCGGCGCCGAGTTGCTGCGTCTCATCGCCGGTCATCCCGGCCTGGAGCTGGTGGTGGCCACCGGAGCCACGCAGGCGGGCACGGCCATCGGCGATCTGTACCCCAGTCTGGCGCTCGCGTACGCCGACCAGGTGTTCGCTCCGTACCAGGCCGACATGGTCGACGGGCTGGACCTGGTGTTCCTCGGGCTGCCCCACGGGGCCAGTCAGGCCATCGTGCCCGAGATCCGGGGCCGGGTGGGCCACATCGTGGATCTGGCTGCCGATTTCCGGCTGGGCGACCCGGCGCTGTATCCGCAGTGGTACGGAGAGGAGCACACCGCTCCGCAGCTGCTCGACGATTTCGTCTTCGGCCTTCCCGAGTTCTTCCGTGATGATCTCGTCGGGGCCGAGTTGATCGCCGCACCCGGCTGCTATGTGACCACGGCCGCGCTCGCCCTCGGCCCGTTGCTCGCCGCGGGGCTCATCGACGCCACGGGCATCATCGTCGATGCCGCCAGCGGGGTCAGCGGTGCCGGCCGCCCACCGAAGGACCACACCACGTTCTGTTCGGTCGACGAGGATTTCACCGCCTACTCGCTGTTGCGTCACCGGCACACTCCCGAGATCGAGATGGCCATCTCCCGCCACGCCGGGGTCGACGCCCAGGTGCTGTTCACCCCGCACCTGGCACCGATGAATCGGGGCATCCTGGCCACCTGCTACGGCCGGCCGGCCACCACCGGCTCGGCCACGGCGGTTCTCGAATGCCTGATGTCGGCCTACCGAGACGAGCTGTTCGTGCACGTGAGTGAGCGGTCGCCGTCCACCAAGGCCACCCTCGGATCCAACAGCGCCCACCTGACCGCTCGATACGACTCCCGCACCGACACCGTGCTCAGTGTGGGCGCCCTCGACAACCTGGTGAAGGGCGCATCGGGCCAGGCCGTGCAGTGCGCCAACCTGGCGCTCGGACTCGACGAGGCCGCCGGCCTGTCCACAGTGGGGGTGTACCCATGACGGACCGTGGTTTCGAGCCGCAGCGGCGGACCCAGGCCCTCATCGAAGCGCTGCCCTACATCCAGCGCTTCCGGGGAAGCACCGTCGTCATCAAGTTCGGTGGCAATGCCATGGTCGACGCCGAACTGTCCCAGAGCTTCGCCGAGGACGTGGTGCTGCTTCGTTCGGTCGGGATCCGGCCGGTGGTGGTACACGGTGGCGGGCCCCAGATCGGTGCGCTGCTGAGGCGGCTGGGCAAGGAGACCGAGTTCCGCGATGGCCTCCGTGTGACCGACCAGGAGACGCTCGACGTCGCCCGGATGGTGCTGGTCGGCAAGGTCGGCCGTGACATCGTCGGAGCCATCAACGTCCATGGGGCCTACGCCGTCGGGCTGTCGGGGGAGGACGGCGGGCTCATCCGGGCCACGGAGCGCCACGCGTCCCTGGGTTTCGTCGGCGATGTGGCCGAGGTCCGGCCCGGCATCATCGAGCGGCTGCTCGCCGAGGACATGATCCCGGTGGTGTCCACCATCGGTGCCGACGACCGGGGCCAGGCCTACAACATCAACGCCGACACCGTGGCCGGCGCGCTGGCTGGGGCGTTGGGAGCCGAGAAGGCCGTGTATCTCACCGACGTCGCGGGGTTGCTCACCGACATGGACGACGCCGATTCCATCGTGCCCCGAGCCACCATCGGCGAGCTGGGACAGATGATGGCCACGGGCCGCATCAGCGGTGGGATGATCCCCAAGGTGGAGGCGTGCATCCACGCCGTCGAGGCGGGGGCTCACAGCGCCCACCTGCTGGACGGCCGGGTCGCTCACGTGCTCCTGCTCGAGCTGTTCACCGACGCCGGCGTCGGCACCATGATCACCCGAGAGGCGACATGACCCACTCCGAAGCCATGGGTGACGGCGATGGTCCGTGCCCGTTGATGGCCAACTACGGTGCGCCGCCCGTGCTGTTCGAGCGGGGGCAGGGGACCGAGCTGTGGGACCGCGATGGTCGGCGCTACCTCGACTTCCTCACCGGGCTGGCCGTGGTCTCGCTCGGTCACAGCCATCCAGTGGTGGCCGCGGCGGTGGCCGAACAGGCCAGCAAGCTCCAGCACACGTCCAACCTGTTCGCCAACGAACACCAGGCGCCGGTCGCCCGCACCCTCGACGCGCTCATCACCGGGACTCCGGGGCCCGGGCCCAGGCACGGCCAGGTGTTGTTCCAGAACTCGGGGGCCGAAGCCAACGAAGCCGCGCTGAAGCTGGCCCGCAAGTACCAGGGTCGGGGCCGCCACGTGGTGGTGTCGGCCTTCCGGTCCTTCCACGGTCGCACGCTGGCCACGCTGGCGGCCACCGGGCAACCCGAGAAGCACGAGCCCTTCCAGCCGCTGCCCGAGGGGTTTCGCCACGCCACGTGGAACGACGTGGACGAGTTCGCCGCCGCCCTCGACCCCACGGTCGGCGCCATCCTGCTGGAGCCCTTGCAGGGAGAAGGCGGCGTCAACCCCGCGTCACCGGAGTTCTTCGCCGGGATCCGCTCGCTGTGCGACGACCGGGGCATCCTCTTGATACTCGACGAGGTGCAGTGCGGCCTGGGTCGTACCGGGGAGTGGTTCGGCTTCCAGCACTTCGGAATCGAGCCCGACATCGTCACCACGGCCAAGGCGCTGGGCAACGGCATGCCGGTTGCGGCGGTGTGGGCCCGGGCCGACGTGGCCGCCGCGTTCAAGCCTGGTGATCACGGAAGCACCTTCGCGGGGCAGCCCCTGGCCCTCGCCGCCGCCCGGGCCACCCTCGAGGTCATGCAGGAGATCGACGCCCCCGCGCTGGCCCGGTCCACCGGAGCCGCGCTGGCCGATGGGCTGTCCACGTTGGCCCGCGTGAACTCGGTGCGGGGTCTCGGCCTACTGCTCGCCGTCGAGCTCGACCGGCCCGTGGCCAAGTCGGTCGGGGCGGCTTGTCTGGACGCCGGGCTCATCGTCAATGCGCTCGGAGACACATCCATCCGCGTGGCCCCGCCTCTCAATGTGAGCTCGGCCCACGTGGCCGAGGCGCTGGCCATCCTGGGAACGGCTCTGGAGGAGAGTTGATGCGACATCTGCTGGAGATCGACGACCTGTCGGCCGGGGAGCTGGACGAGGTGCTGGCCCGCGCCGAACAGCCGAACCTCGACCCGGTCCTGTCCGCACGAGGCGTGGCCCTGGTCTTCGAGAAGCCGTCGACCCGAACCCGCAACTCCATGGAGATGGCTGTCGTGCAGCTGGGTGGGCATCCGGTGTACATCCACGGCAGCGAGGTGGGATTCGACCGCCGGGAGTCGGTCGAGGACGTCACCCACACCCTGGCCGGGTATCACGCCGTCATCGCGGCGCGAGTGTTCGAGCACGCGCGCGTGGAGCGCATGGCTGCGGTCGATCGTGTGCCGATCGTGAACCTGCTCTCCGACGCGGCGCACCCCATGCAGGCGCTGGCCGATCTGCTCACGCTCCGGCAGGCCTTCGGTGACCTCACCGGCCGGGCGATGGCCTACGTGGGCGACGCCAACAACGTGGCCCGCTCGTTGGCCCTGGCGTGTGGCGCGGCGGGTATGGCCGTCCGGGTCGCCTGCCCCCCGCAGTACGGGTTCAGCGACCTCGACACCGACCGGTTGGCCGCCGCCGGAGTCGACGTGATGATCACCGACCGGCCCCACGAAGCAGCCGAGGGCTGCGACGCGGTCTACACCGACGTGTGGACCTCGATGGGTCAAGAAGACGAGGCCGAGCAGCGCCAGCGGGCCTTCGAGGGGTTCATCGTGGACGACAGCGTCATGGCGGTTGCCGCCGCCGATGCGGTGTTCCTGCACTGCCTGCCCGCTCATCGCGGTGAGGAGGTGGCCGCATCGGTGATCGACGGCCCTCGTAGCCGGGTGTGGCCCCAGGCCCAGAACCGGATGCATGCGGCGCGAGGCCTGCTCTCGTGGCTGCTGGATGTGCGGTGATGGCCACCAAGCGACAGCGACAGCATCGGATCACACAGATGCTCAGTGAGCAGGCCGTCACCAGCCAGAGCCACCTGGTGGAACTGCTCGGCGCCGAAGGCATCGATGTGACACAGGCAACGTTGTCTCGCGACCTCGAGGAGTTGGGCGCCATCAAGGTCCGAGTTCCCGGCGGCGACACCGTGTACGCCATCCCCGAGTTGTCCAGCGATCAGGTCCTGCCCGAGGACCATCTACGGCGGGTGATGGGGGACTGGGTGGCTTCGGTCCAGAGCTCGGCCAATATCGTGGTGCTTCGGACTCCACCCGGGTCGGCCCACGTGGTGGCGTCGGCCCTCGACCGGGCGTCCCTCACCGGGGTGATGGGCACCGTGGCCGGCGATGACACGTTGATGGTGGTGGCCGAAGAAGCCGTAACCGGCACCGAACTGGCAGGTCGGCTCCGCGAGCTGGCCGGATTGGACTGAAACGATGACCACGACCTCCGTCGACAAGGTTGTGCTGGCCTACAGCGGTGGGCTCGACACATCGATCATCCTGCGCTGGCTCCAGGAGACCTACGGGTGCGAGGTGGTCACCTTCACCGCCGACCTGGGCCAGGGCGAGGAGGTGGAACCGGCGCGGCTCAAGGCCGTGCAGATGGGGGTACCCGAACACGACATCCACATCGAGGATCTGCGCGAGGAGTTCGTGGCCGACTTCGTCTATCCGATGTTCCGGGCCAACACCATCTACGAAGGTGAGTACCTGCTGGGCACCTCGATCGCCCGACCGTTGATCGCCAAGCGTCTGGTGGAGATCGCTGCTGCCTCCGGGGCCGACGCCATCAGCCACGGGGCAACCGGCAAGGGAAACGATCAGGTGCGCTTCGAGTTGGGGGCCTATGCCCTGGCCCCCGACATCAAGGTGATCGCCCCCTGGCGAGAGTGGGAGTTGGGCTCGCGTGAGTCGTTGATGGCCTACGCAGCCGAGCACGACATCCCCATCGAGATGAAGCGGGGTACGAAGTCACCGTTCTCGATGGATGCCAACCTGTTGCACATCTCCTATGAGGGAGGACCGCTGGAGGATCCCTTCACCGAGCCCCCGTCGGAGATGTGGCGATGGTCGGTCAGCCCCGAACAGGCCCCCAATGAGGCCACCTATGTGGATCTCACGTACCGCCAGGGCGACATCGTCGCCGTCGACGGTCGCCAGCTGAGCCCGGCCGAGGTGCTGACGTCGCTCAACGAACTGGGTGGCGCGAACGGCGTCGGTCGGCTGGACATCGTGGAGAACCGCTACGTGGGAATGAAGTCGCGTGGGGCCTACGAGACCCCCGGAGGCACCATCATGTTGCGGGCTCACCGGGCCATCGAATCGATCACGCTGGACCGCGAGGTGGCCCACCTCAAGGACGAGTTGATGCCCCGCTACGCCGAGCTGATCTACAACGGGTACTGGTGGAGCCCCGAGCGTGAGATGTTGCAGGTGGCCATCGACCACAGCCAACAGCATGTCAACGGCGATGTACGGGTGAAGTTGTACAAGGGCAACGTCGACGTGGTGGGCCGGCGCAGCGAGGACAGCCTCTTCGACGAGCGCATCGCCACCTTCGAGGAGGACGAGGGCGCCTACGACCAGGCCGATGCCGAGGGCTTCATCAAGCTCAACGCCCTGCGCCTGCGCACCCTCACCGCCAAACGGCGCTCCTCATGACCGCCGAGAACCCCCCGGCAGGCGACGGAGTTCCTGGGGGTGGGGCGGAATGTGGGCGCGAGGAGTTGCGGAGCGGCGAGGGTGAGAGGCGGGATGGGGGTGGGGCGGAATCTGGGCGCGAGGAGTTGCGGAGCGGCGACGAGCCCCAGCAGTTGTGGCACGGACGGTTCGAGGGGGGTCCGGCCGAGGCGCTGCGGGCGCTCAACGACAGCCTGATGTTCGATCGGCGCATGTACCGCCACGACATCGCCGGCTCGCGGGCCCACGTGTCCATGTTGGAGTCGGTGGGCTTGTTGACGGCTGGTGAGCGCGATCGGGTGCTCGAAGCGCTGTCGGTGGTCGAGGCCGAGATGGACGAGGGCCGCTTCGTCTTCGTGGCCAGCGATGAGGACATCCACACGGCGGTCGAGCGCCGGGTCACCGAGCTGTCCGGTCCGGCCGGCGCCAAGTTGCACACGGGTCGTAGTCGCAACGATCAGGTGGTCACCGACCTGCGTCTGTGGACGCGTGCCGAGATCGATGAGCTCTGCCTGCTGGTCCTGCGCCTCCAGCAGACGCTGCTCGATCAGGCCGACGGGGCCGACGATCTGTATCTGCCGGGGTACACCCACCTGCAACAGGCGCAACCGGTTCGGTTGGCCCACCATCTGCTGGCCCACGGGTGGGCGCTGGCCCGCGACGTCGATCGGCTGGTGGATGCCCGCCGTCGAACCGATGTGTCACCGCTCGGCGCCGGGGCGCTGGCCGGTTCGTCGTTGCCCCTCGACCCCGCGCAGACGGCATCGCTGCTGGGGTTCGCCGCGGTGTTCGACAACAGCCTGGACGCGGTAGCCGACCGTGATTTCGTGGCCGAGACGTTGTTCGCCCTCGCGTTGCTGGGTGTGCATCTGTCGCGGATGGGTGAGGAGCTCATCCTGTGGGCGTCGGCCGAGTTCGGTTTCGTCGAGCTGGATGATGGGTTCTCCACCGGATCGTCGATGCTGCCCCAGAAGAAGAACCCCGACATCGCCGAGCTGGCCCGGGGCAAGGCCGGTCGTCTCATCGGCAATCTCACCGGCTTGCTGGTCACCTTGAAGGGCCTCCCCCTGGCGTACAACAAGGATCTCCAGGAGGACAAGGAGGCCCTCTTCGACAGCTGCGACACCATCCGCCTCACCCTGCTGGCGCTCGATGGCATGGTGGCCACCCTGCGCTTCGATGGTCAGGCGATGGCCGCCGCCGCCGACTCGCCCTACAGCGCGGCCGTGGACCTGGCCGAGTACCTGGTGGAGCGGGGCGTGCCGTTCCGTGAGGCCCATGCCATCGTCGGCGGGCTGGTACGCGACGCGCTGGCCGGCGGCGGTGGGCGGGAGGCCTTCGTGGCCTCCGTCATCGAGGACCCCCGACTGGGACCCGCGGCGGCGGCGTTGCTCGAGCCTGGTGCGGCGGTGGTTCGCCGCCACACGCCTGGTGGCGCCGGTCCTGGGCCGTGGTCTGGGCAACGGGACGCCTTCGTCACCCGACTGCAGACCGATCGGGATCGCATCGGTGGCTGATGTGGTGCCCCTGGGCCGCTCGTTCTACGAGGGTCGGGCCACCACCGTGGCGCCCCGGCTGCTGAACAAGGTGCTGCACGTGGGGCCGCGGGCCGGTCGGATCGTGGAGGTGGAGGCGTACGAGGGCGCGGAGGATCCCGGGAGTCACGGCTTCCGGGGCCCGACACCGCGCACCCAGGTGATGTTCGGGCCGCCCGGCCACCTCTACGTGTACTTCACCTACGGCATGCACTGGTGCGCCAACGTCGTGTGCGCTCCGGTCGGGACGTGCGCTGCCGTGCTCATACGCGGGCTCGAGCCTCTGACCGGAATCGACGCCATGCGACGGGCTCGGCCCAGAGTCCGGCACCCGCGAGATCTCACCAACGGCCCGGCGAAGCTGTGCCAGGCCCTCGGCGTCGACGGCGACCGCAACGGGACCGACCTCACCAGACCCGACACCGACATCTTGGTGGCGGACGACGGACTGGCGCCGCCGGTGACGCCGGTGCAGGGCCGTCGCGTCGGCCTGTCCCGCGGCCAGGACCTGTTGTGGCGCTGGTACGTCCCCGACAGCCCCTACGTGTCGCGACCATGACGGGCGGGAGAGGTGTCGGCCTGACATCGCTGTCCTCGCATCCTGATCCCAGTCGGGCCTGGCTGGAGGTCACGGCCAGCCGCGAGCCCGGGACCGCCGAAGCTCGACAGGAGATGCTGGATCTGTTGATCGAGCGCCCAGATGCGCTCGACCGCACGTGCCGTCCAGGCCACTTCACCGGTTCGGCTCTGGTGATGCACCCTGATGGTGAGCGCATCGTGCTGTTGTTCCACACCAAGTTGCAGCGGTGGCTCCAGCCGGGGGGTCACGCCGACGGCGATGCCAACCTGGCCCGGGTGGCGCTGCGTGAGGCGGTCGAGGAGACCGGCATGGCCGGCCTGCGGGTGCTCAGGCCGGCCATCGATCTCGACGTCCATCAGGTGTCCCATGGTGGCGACACGCACCTGCACTTCGACGTCCGCTACCTGGTGCTGGCTCCTGTCGGGGCCGAGATCGTGGGTAACCACGAATCCGAGGACATCCGTTGGGTGGCACCGGACGATCTCGACGATTTCGGGCTCGATCACGGCACCCACCGGATGATCGCGGCGGGGTGGCGTCGGCTGGCGGATGGCTGACCGTCCCGGCTCGTCACCGGACCAGGTCCGGCGGCACACTGCAGGAGTGACATCGTCCAACGGCTCCGATTCTGCGCCGTCCCCAGACCGCGATTCGCAGCTGTCTGACGTGCCCCGTGGTGGTTGGGTGCTCAGGATCCTGGCGCTCGTCGGAGTGATCTCCACGGTGGCACTGTTCACGTTCCTGCTCGTGTTCGCCTTCACCGGCGGTAACACCCGCAATCCCGACGAGCTCGACCAGATCGGTTTCGCCGACACCGCCGACGCCATCTGTGAGCAGCATCAGAACGCGATCCTGGCGCTCACCCCGGCCCAGGACGTGGCGACCCCCGCCGAACGGGCCGACGTGCTCGACGAGGCCAATGAGATCCTGGCCGACATGATCGCCGCTCTCCGAGTCGACGTGGAGGGCCGAGACGTGGTCGACGATCTCCCCGACGCTCGATCCAACAGCCTTTCCCCGGCCGACCAGGCCGTGGTCGACGCCGGAACCCTGTCAGCCGAGGACAAGCGCAACCTGGATCAGTGGCTGAGGGACCACGAGCTGTACCTGGCCGACCGTCAGAACCACAGCATGCGCCTGCGGGACGAGGGTGACGTGCGCTTCCTGGTGACGGCGAAGGGGACGAGCCAGGTCAGCGAGGCCGTCGACGGCTTCGCCCGGGTCAACGACATGGAGAACTGCGCCGTCCCTCTGGACCTGTAGACCCGCCCACTACTCGGGCGGGAGTGTGGTGGTCGTGGTCGGCGCAGGGTCGGGTGGCGGATCGGGCGGTGGTGCCGGTGGCGGGTTGACGAAGATCTCCACGGTGGCGCCGGTGGGAGCCTCGGTACCGGGTTGCGGTCGCTGTTTCCAAACGATCCCGGCCCGGTCGGGGGCCACGTCGCCCCCCTCGGCCTCGTACACCTTCAACACGCTGAACCCGGCCGACAACAAGATGCCTTCGGCATCGGCTTCGCTCAAGCCGTTGACCCGGGGTACGGCGATCAGCTGGGTGGATGGCTCGACGGCCACCTGGGCGGTGACCGCCCCACCCGCCCGGGTGCTCTGCCCGCCCGTCGGCGACTGCTGGAAGACCGTGCCCGGCGCGTACTCGGTGGTGACCACCTCGAAGACGCTGATGGTCAACCCGGCGCTGCGCAGCGCCGAGGTGGCCTCGTCGACGCTGAGTCCCACGATGTCGGGGACGGTCACGAGCGGCCGCGCCGCCACCGGAATCGTGGATGAGGTCGTCGTCGTGGTCGACGGTGGTGGGGGGAACTCTCGCACGGGAAGCCCGTCGTGGGCCGCGGTCATGATCTTGTTCCAGATCTCGGCCGGGTAGGTACCGCCGTAGACCTCAGGGATGGCGACCGCGGGGGACTGCATGGCGATCGACCCGTTGGGGAAGCCCACCCACACCGACGTGACGTAGTCGGGCGTGTAGCCGATGAACGTGGCGTCGGCCGAGTTCTGGGTGGTGCCGGTCTTGCCGGCGGCGGGACGATCGAGGGGAAAGCGGCTGGCCGTGCCTCCGGGCTCGAGCACACCTTGGAGGGCGCCCGTGATCTGGCGGGCGACGCCCTGGTCGAGGGCGGGGAAGATGTCGATGTTGTCGCGGGGCCGACACAACATGGTGCCGTCGCTGGCCAGGATGCGGTCGACCATCACCGGATCGTGCCGGATGCCGTCGCTGGCGAAGGTGCCGTAGGCGGTGGCCATCTCCAGCATGTTCACCTCGCCGGTGCCCAGGATGATCGACGGGAAGTTCGGGAGCTCGCTGCGAATGCCGAGGTCGCCCGCCATCTCGCGGAAGCGATCGGGCGTGATGAGGGCGTCGTCCCCCGCGATCAGCTGGGCGAACACGGTGTTCGTGGAGTAGCGGGTGGCGTCGGCGAGGGTGAGCGAAGCGCTGGAACTGCCGCCACGGACGCTCCAGCTCTCACCGCCGGGGATGGACAGGGTGATGCTGCTGGGTGCCGGGTACCGGGTGGAGATCGGCGCACCGTCGGCCAGCGCCGCGGCCAGGCCGATGGGCTTCATCGACGAGCCGGCCTGGCGGCCCGAGAAGCCGAGGTCGCTGCCCTTGGGATTGACGGCCAGGTTGACGCGGGCGTTCTCGCTGTCCTTGCTGAAGAAGTCCCGCCCCCCGACCATGGCCAGGACCTCACCGTTGGCCGGGTTCATGGTGACCACGGCGGCGTCGGGGTTCTGGCTCTGGTCTCCGGCGCTGTTGGTCCAGAACGGGGGCAGTACCTCGTCGACCGCGGCCTCGGCGACCTGCTGGAGATCGGGGTCGAGGGTGGTGGTGATGGTGATGCCGCCCGTGAACAGCAGCTCGACTCGCTCGTCGTGGGTGCCGGGTAGGTCGGGGCACTCCTCGGGGCCGCTGAGGAACCATTGGCGGACCTGCTCCACGAAGTGGGCGGCGTCGTAGCGCTCTTCGTCCTCTTCGGCGTTTCCGGCCAGGTCGAGCAGCGGGTCGGCCAAGGCCGCCTCCCGCTGGTCGGCGTCGATGTAGTCGTTGGCGAGCATGCGGTCGAGCACCGTCTGGCGTCGCTCGAGGGCCGCGGTCCGATCGTCGAAGGGGTTCACGTCGCTGGGCCGCTGGATCTGGCCGGCCAGCATGG
>JAOUEE010000253.1 GCA_029858875.1 Acidimicrobiia bacterium | reverse complement strand
GGCGCGGTGCGGAAGTGCTGGTCCATGGCATGGAATCCGGCCAGGAACTGGTCGAAGCCGTCCGGTCCGACACCGATCATGAGGCTGAGCCCGATGGCCGAGTCCACCGAGTAACGCCCGCCGACCCAGTCCCAGAAGCCGAACATGTTGGCCGGGTCGATGCCGAACTCGGCCACCCGCTCGGCGTTGGTGGACACCGCCACGAAGTGCGACGGCACCGCGTCGGGACCGAGGGCCTGGATCAGCCACTCCCGTGCGGTGGTGGCGTTGGTGAGGGTCTCGATGGTGCCGAAGGACTTCGAGGCCACCACGACGAGCGTTTCGGCCGGGTCGCAGCGGCGGAGCACACCATCGGCGTCGGCGCCATCGACGTTGGACAGGAAATGCAGTTCGATGTCGGGGTGCGAGACGTGGGCCAGCGCGCGGGCGGCCATGGCAGGACCGAGATCGGAGCCGCCGATGCCGATGTTGACCACGTGTCGGACACGACGACCGGTCGCCCCCACCCAGTCACCGTCGCGGACCCGCACCGCCAGGCGGCGCATCTGCTCGAGCACCCGATGGACATCGGGAACCACATCGTGCCCATCGACGACGAGCGACGCCGTCGCCGGTAGCCGCAGCGCGGTGTGCAGGGCCGCCCGGTGCTCGGTGACGTTGATGGCGGCGCCGGCGAACATGGCCTCGATGGCGAAGCCCAGCTCGGCCTGTCGGGCCAGCTCGAAGAGCAGGTGCAGGGTGCGGTCGTCGACCCAATGCTTGGCGTAGTCGAGCTCGAGGCCGTCGAGGGCCACCCGCAGGCGGTCGCCCCGCTGGGGGTCCTCGGCGAAGCGGTCCCGCAGCGAGCGATGGCCGGTCTCGCGGTGATGCGTCTGCAGCTGCGTCCAGGCGGGCAGTGTGGCCGGATCGGTCGTCACGACGACACCCCATGGGCCGAGCGGTGCCACACCGCGGCGGTCGGCGTCATCTCCAGAACGGGAGGATCGCCCGGGCGGACCACCGCCCGGGCGTCGACGAGCAGGCTCCTGTCGTGCGGACCGGACCCGGGGAACACCAAGGTGACCGACGACCCGGCCACCACGTTGGCCACGGTCCCTCCACCCACGGCGGCGGTCAGCCGACCGCCCTCCTCTTCGATCAGGACGTGCATGGCCTTCACATCGGTGGCCGAGGCCGTACAGAGGAAGGCGCCGGGGTCCATTCCGGCCAGCACACTGGCGAGGTCGGCCAACTCGACGACGATGCTCACGACGAACTCCAGGGCGGCGGCGGTTCCGGATCCGCAGTGTGACACGCGACGCTCCCGTTTCGCCGCGACCGACCGCACATGCCATGGTGGCGCGCCGATGTTCAGTCATCTCCTGGTCCCGATCGCCCACCATGCCGATACCGCCCGGGCGGTGTTCCCCGCGGCGGCCATGGCCCGCGCCTTCGAGGCCACGGTGGTCGTGGTGACCCACCCATCGGCCGGCATCGACCCCGAGGATCTGGTGGCGCGAGTGGGAACGGCCGACATCGCAGCGGTGCGGCTCGACGACGACGACGATGTCGTCTCGGCCCTGTCGCGCGTGGCCGACCCCACCGGCAACGCCCTGGTGGTGTGCACGGGGGCGTTGGCCACCTCGTTGCTCGAGGGTTGGAAAGGCCCATTGTTGATCTTCGGCGGCGGAACCGATCCCGACTCGTACTCGGTTGGTGGCACCATCCTGGTGGACGCGGCTGTCCATGCCCGGCGCGACGATGAGCTCATCGAGCTGGGCCGGGCCTTCGGCTTCGCCTTCGAACCGGTGGACGACGTCACCACGGCCATCGGCTCGCCGGGTCAGGTGATCGTCGTGCGCCGGAGCCAGACCGACCACGTCGACCAGCTGGTCGCCCGCTGGCCCGGGCCCATCTACCTGCTGGGCGGCTGAGGTGGCCCAGAACGTGCTCGGCACCGAGCTCGAACCGTGCGGAACCGATCCCCTCACCGGGTTCACCCGCAGCGGATGCTGCGAGGCTCACCCCGACGATGTCGGCGTCCACACCGTGTGCGCAGTGGTCACCGAGGAGTTCCTGCGCTTCTCGGCCGAGACGGGCAACGACCTTTCCACCCCACGGCCCGAGCTCGGCTTCGCCGGACTGGTGCCGGGCGATCGCTGGTGCCTGTGTGCCAGTCGGTGGGCGGAGGCCCATGCCGCCGGCCTGGCGCCACCGGTGGTCCTGGAGGCCACCCACGCGCGCAGCCTCGAGTGGGCCTCGCTCGACGAGCTGCGCTCGGTCGGCTGATCAGTTCGGGGTGACTCGAACCGGCACGGCCTCGTAGCCCCGGAGAGTTACCCGGTGGCGGTGCACGAGCTCACCGGTGAGCTCGATCCGGGAGAACCGGCGGACCAGGCCGTCGAGCACCACTTGCCCTTCGGCCCGGGCCAGGTTGGCCCCCAGGCAGTAGTGGATACCCGACGCGAAGCTGAGGGGCGGACCCTGGTCGCGGCCGATGTCGAACACGTCCGGGTCGTCGAATCGCGTCGGGTCGCGGTTGGCGGCACCGAGCAGGGTGATGATGCGGGCACCCTCATCGACGGCCACGCCCGC
Organism: Acidimicrobiia bacterium; assembly: GCA_029858875.1. Lineage (GTDB taxonomy): Bacteria > Actinomycetota > Acidimicrobiia > Acidimicrobiales > SHLQ01 > JAOUEE01. Next base: position 3,175 of record JAOUEE010000253.1, on the reverse strand, counting down.
CACGTCCATGGCCTCGTTGGTGGTCCGGGCGTCGAGCTGCACCGGGCTGTCGAAACGCAGGATCTCTTCCACCGCGGGGACGACCAGCGCGGGGTCAGCCCACAGGGCAGCCATCTGATCGGGGTGGGTGAGCAGGGCGACCACGCCATTGCCGATGAGGTTGGTGGTGGTCTCGAAACCGGCGGCGAACATGAGCACGGCCTGGACGATGACCTCGCCCTCGGTGAGCCGGTCGCCGCCGTCGCTGGCCTCGATCATGCCGGACAGCAGATCGTCACCCGGGTGCTGACGCTTCTGGGCGACCAGGTCGGCGAAATAGGCGAACACCTCGGTGGTGGCGGCCTCGGCGTCCTCCAGCTCGGCGATGGTGGCCGCCGCCTCCAGCGCGGCAGCCGACGCGCTGATCAGACGACGGAACCGACCCCAGTCGGCTCGAGGCACCCCCACCAGCTCACCGATGACCGAGACCGGGAGAGGGAACCCGAGCGCTTCGAGGAGATCCAGCTCACGCGCCTCGGCCATCTGGTCGAAGCACTCCTCGGCCAGGTCGACGATGTGGGAACGCATCTGCTCCACCCGACGCGGGGTGAACGCCCGACTGACCAGGCTCCGGATCCGGGTGTGGTCGGGTGGGTTGGCGGCCAGCATCGACAGCGGGGCGTCGCGGCGCCGCTCGGCCATCGCTCGCCGATAGGCGAGTATCTCAGGATCGTGGCCGCCGGCTCCGGGAATCTCCCGGGTGGGGTCGAAGTTCTTGCCCAGTCGGTTCTCGCGCAGCACCTCCTGGCAGTCGTCGTAGCGGACCAGCACCAGGCCACCGTCGCCCGACGGGGTCACCGGCGACCGCTCGTGGAGCAACCGGTACCGGGAGTAGGGGTCCTCGTTGCCCGCCGGGGTGAGGAAGATCTCGGCCAGCGCCACCTGGGCGGCGAGCAGATCGTCGGCCGCAGTGTCGGCTTCGGTGGCGTCCATCATCGCCAACTCACCCGAGGATGCCGGCGTCGGGGTCGCGCTGGCCGAGGGCCTGGCGACGGGCCAGGTCCTCGAGCTGCTCCTTCTCGAAGCCGAACTCCTTGCCCATGCCGGCGTCGACGATCTGCTTGGGGAGGGCCTTCATGCTGAACCCGGCGGGCATCGGTGGCGCATCGTCGACCCGCCGGGCCATGGCCGCCTCGACGATGGGGGCCCACTTGGCGTCGCGGGCCTTCTCGGTGGCCGCATCCCGTTCGGCGAACTCGGGCAGGATCTCGGTACCGAATCGCTCGAGGGATTCACAGATGTCCTCGTGCCGATTCCGCCCGGCCTGCATGACGAAGATCAGCTGGTCGACACCGGCCTGTTCGTACCGGCGAAGGAACTCACGGATCTGATCCGGTGTGCCGACGGCACCGCGCAGGCCGCTGGTATCGCCCTCGGCGATCTTGGCACCCAGGGTCTCGCGCTCACTGGCCACCGCCACGGCCGGGTCGTACCCGTGCTCGGATCGCTTCTGCTGGAACTCCGACCACACATCGGTCTGGCCCGGCACGTGCTCCCCGAACACGTAGTAGTGGGCCAGCGAGTACCCGAAGAAGTTGCCGCCCTCGAGACCCATCTCGATGGCCCGGGCCTCGTCGGGATGACACATCATCGGCGTGACACAGGCGATCTGGGGGTTGACGGCCTTGCCCACCGGCACGCACGACTCGGCCATGACCTGCGTGTAGTCCTGCACCCACTGCTGGGCCTCTTCCGGATCGATGAAGGCGAACGTCAACGCGCCCAGGCCCTTCTCGGCGGCCATCAGGATGGTGTCGCGACGAGAACAGGCCACCCACAGGGGCGGGTGCGGGGTCTGCATGGGCTTGGGCACCACGTTGCGGGGCGGCACGCTGCAGAACGTGCCGTCGTGACCGGTGAAGGGATCTTCGGTGAGACAGCGGATGGCCACCTCGAGCCCTTCCAACCAGGCCTCCCGCTTGGTCTCCACGGGGATGGCGAATCCGCCCAGCTCGGCCTCCGACGACGACTCACCCGAGCCGAACTCGACCCGCCCGCCCGACAGGAGGTCGAGGGTGGCCACTCGTTCGGCGGTGCGAACCGGGTGGTTGTAGCCGGGGGCGGTCTGGATGATGCCGTGGCCCAACCGGATGTTCTTCGTGCGCTGACTGGCCGCGGCCAGGAAGACCTCGGGCGCCGACGAGTGCGAGTACTCCTCGAGGAAGTGGTGCTCCACCTCCCACAGGTATTGGATGCCGAGCTTGTCGGCCAGCTCGACCTGATCGAGGGCATCCTGGAGGAGCTGGTACTCGCTGGCGGTGTCCCAGGGACGGGGGAGCTGATGCTCGTAGAAGATGCCGAACTTCATGGTGCCTCGAATCGCCTGTTAACTCCGGAGTTAACAGTGAGTGTAGCCTCGTGCCCATGAGAGGCAAGTGGACGAGGAGCCACCGTTGAGCACGACACGCAAGCTCCTGCCCCGGGCCGAACGCCAGGAGGCCATCCACCAGGCGGCGGCCCGGGCGTTCGGCCGGACCGGCTTCGCGGCCACGTCCATGGAAGAGGTGGCGGCCGAGGCGGGGGTCACCAAGGTGTTGGTGTACCGCCACGTCGAGTCCAAGGAGTCGCTCTACCGTTCGGTGCTCGAACAGACCTCGGCTTCACTCCGTCAGGAGTACCTGGCGGCCGCCGCCGAGTCGATGCCCGACGCCGCCATCGTCGCCCACCTGGCCACCGCCCGCGCCGACCCCGACGGGTATCGGCTGCTGTTCGTCCACGCCGAACGAGAACCCGAGTTCGCCGGGTACGCGGCCGAGATCATGGGTCTCCTGGTGGCCGTGGCCGATGAGCTGTTCGGCCAGGTCGTGCCCAGCCACCTGCGCCACTGGGCCACCCGCCTGACCACCACCATGCTCGTCCACGCCGTCCTCGGCTGGATGGAGTCGGGTGATGCGGCCCACGACGCCGAGTTCCGGCAGCGGACCGCGGCCGGATTGGCCGCCTTCGTGGGCCAGATCATCGACGACTCGCCGCCCGAGTCCTCTCGGTGACCGTCATGGACCTCCTCCACGGCATCGCGACCACCCGGGCCATCCGGCGCTACACCGAAGAGCCGGTCACCGACGAACAGCTGGCCACCGTGCTGTTCGCCGCCAGCCGCGCCCCATCGGGCTCCAACCGCCAGCCCTTCCGTTTC